>CAYRMM010000026.1:0-9009 GCA_964425425.1 uncultured Gammaproteobacteria bacterium
GGGATTATTTTGGCAACAGTGATCGTCTTCTCCCTCTTTGGATTTTATACGGTGAAGGCGGAGGTTTCTAAGGAGCTTAAGGCAGAAAAGAAAGAACTTGAACAGTATGCCAAAGAAAAAGAAGAAGCGACGCAAGAAATTGTCGAGAGCGTGCTGCCGGACGGATCGCAAGAAGGATAATATTATCTCAGAATCACTCCAGACGGGGTGATTTTTGATACAAAAAAGGGACTCGCGAGAGTCCCAGAACAAGATTGCATCACGTGCTTGTGTGGTGACGGTCTTTGATGAGCGTGAGGGTTACGAGAAAGATCATGACGCCGCCCAGCACATCGATGACATAGTGCTGCTTGGTGAGTAGCGTCGAGAGGCTGATAATCAGGGCGTAGCCATAGGCAAGCCAGGCGGGCATCCCGTTACGGTATAGATGGTGCATGATGACAAACGTCAGGGAGACATGGAGCGAAGGAAAGGTGTTGTTTGCCTGGTCGATGCTGTGCATCACACCATACCCCCATCCGTAGAACGTCTCAGGATCAAGTCCCGTTGGACGGGGGTAGTCGCTGGGGATGAGAAAAAAGAACGGATAGGTGCACAGGTGTGCAGTAACGACGCGTTTGAGGGTGGTCGAAAAGAGCGGAGGGGTGAGCGTGAGTGCGGCGTAGAGAAAAAACGGTAGCACCGAGATGTAGATCCAGATCCAGCTTGGCCAAAAGGGGAGCCATGTATCAAGGGGTGTGCTGAGATCGTAGGCACCTGGTGCGGCGGATTGTATCAGACGATAGATGCTGATACTTGCTAGCTCTACGACGAGCCCAATGAACAGCTGTCGCCAGTGGAGCTTTTTCATAGCGTACTCCATGGGGTAGGAGGTGTAGAGGTATGGTACGAGGTGTCGTCATTTTGGTCAAATGGTGTGGTATCTTTTAAAAACACATAAGAATATGCGAACATAAACCGAATAAAAACCGTTGAATAACCGAACAAAAATTAAGCTGAAATTAGGTTTAATTTTTATTTATCCACAGGCTTTGCTTGACATGTTCGGTTTATGTACGGTATTCTAGGAATATCAATGAGTTGCATCGTTCTTCGCATTGAGCACTAATTGTTAATGTATCAGTATGGAATTACTCACTAAGCGCCAAAAAGAGATCCTTGATTTCATTCATCAGTTTGTCGGGGATAACGGATACTCACCAAGCTATCGTGAAATTGCCCAGCACTTTGGACTTTCTTCGACGGCAACGATTCATGAGCACATTCAAACACTAAAAACAAAAGGATATCTTGACGCTGAAGACCACTCACCGCGATCGCTGGAAGTTGTTGAGGCGGTGACGAACTTTGCCCGAGCACTTGAGCTTCCATTGGTTGGATTGATTACGGCAGGTCAGCCAATTGAGGCAGTTGAGGAGCAAGAAACATTTGCCGTTCCTGCGACGCTTGTCAAAGATCAGGTGAATACGTATGTCTTGAAGGTGAAGGGGGATTCGATGATTGACGAAGGGATTTTTAATGGAGATTATGTAATCGTTGAACGCAATCCGAGTCCTCGCAATGGAGACGTAGTCGTTGCACTTCTTGACAACTCACACGCAACGCTTAAAAAGTATTTTCGAGAACCTGGGCACATTCGTTTGCAGCCAGCAAACAAGACAATGCAACCAATTTTTGTGAAGGATTGTATTATTCAAGGCGTGGTAAAGGCAGTTATTCGACAATACTAATCATTGCAAACGCATGGGCTTGACTCTTTTGGCTCCCCGGCCGGGAATTAATTGGCCAAAAGAGTTATCTCGGGTGGCTTGATGTGCATATCGTTCATGATCTGTGCATTGGCTACGTGAGATAACCATGCTCGTTGTAAGGTATATCATGGTGAATCAAGAGGCGACGCCAGCCTGGCGAGAAGCCGTCATATACCTTTCAACATGGTGGTTTTATATGCTAATAACTACGCATATGTCACGACAGTATAAACGAATGTATCGACGCGTCATTGTGCGCGTACTGGATACCATTTTTGTATAAGATTTTTGAAATACTTGCTGCATCAACCCCTGACGTGCGGCAAGTGGCAAGATCGCTTCCTTCGCCATGAGGAGCGATTTTTTGATATACTGGGGCTATGACAGATCAGAACAAAGAATCGCGCGTCATCTGGAGTGCTTTACTCCCGGAGATTTTTGTATTTATCGCTACACCCTTATGTGCTTGGTTGACGCTTCACACCTATACGGCGCAGCTGACGCACGAGCCGGTTATTGAACCCTCAGGGGCGGAGAGTTCGCAGCTTATAGCTTTGTTTGTGGGGGGTGCTGTTTTAACGATC
Source organism: uncultured Gammaproteobacteria bacterium (assembly GCA_964425425.1). Lineage (GTDB taxonomy): Bacteria > Patescibacteriota > Patescibacteriia > CAIXNZ01 > JADLGS01 > CAYRMM01. Next base: position 2,336 of record CAYRMM010000026.1, read on the forward strand.
GTGATGCTGTGGCTTGTGCGGCGACGTCGGGGTGGGGCACTGCTGCAGGGTCTTTTGTATCTCGCGCTTTTTCAAGGCGTGATGATTGTGACGCAAGCCTGGTTTGCGAGTGAGGTTTCCTTTATTCTGAGCGTCATTATAGTGATCGTGTATGCCTTTCGTCCGTGGATTTGGTTGCATGATCTTTTATTGGTTATTGCGCTTGCCGGCATTGGAATCTTGCTCGGTGTGCAGTTTTCATTACGTGCGCTTGTCATCGCTGCTGCTGTGTTGTTGGTGTATGATGCGATTGCTGTGTGGAAGTCACGTCATATGGTGACGTTGGTGAAGGGCATGGCAGCGCAGCGAGTTTTTTTAGGCTTTGTGTTTCCACATCGTGGTGCCCGATATCGTGAGCTCGTTCGCTCCTTGACGACGCTTTCAGAGCTTTCTTTTTTGGGTACGGGAGATGTGGTTATTCCAACGATGTTGGTCGTGAGCGCGTCGTTTACTGCGGTTGAACTTGCCATGGGCGCCTTACTGGGGGCATGTGTGGGTTTTGGAGTGCTTCTTGGTGCCAGTTATCGTGCGAGCAGTGGTCGCATGTATCCGGGGTTGCCATTCATCGTGACAGGAGCTTTATTAGGACTATTTTTGGCGAATTTGTAAACTGTATCAAACACTGGGGCAATGGTATACTACGAGCATAGTTTCACCGCCTATGCAATTCTCGCCTGCACAGAAAAACGCTGAAGCGTTTGATCGCTGGCAGCTGTTAGACGACGATAATCTTCATCTCGATGAGGTTAAGATTCGTTTTTTTGACATGCCACAAAAATTACTGTTGGCAACGCATGAGCTTGATGATTACTATAAACTTTTCTTTTTGTCACAATCAATCTTGATGGTGATTGGTGGGCTGAAGCCGGCAACCTCGCTTTCCTTGGATTGTTCGTTGTTGCGTGAGTATGAGGAGCATCGTTTGCTTGATACATTTTCACTCAAGCCGCTTGCAACGACGCTGTTTGATTACTTTTCGGTGAGTGTTGCTGAGAAGTTGTATATGACGGATAACCGTATTGAGTTTTACGTCTTTAATCCGACGATTCTTGAGGCGTTGCATCTGCGGTATCCGCAGCTGTGCCCGTATACGGGTGGGAATATTAACCGATGGATTCAGTCGTGTATTGATGCTGGCGTGCATCGTGATATGGTGCTGGGACTCCTCTTCGGATTTCCTATATCATCAGTGAAGCAATTTATTCAATACAATACTGATTCTTCGTGCCGCATCGATGAACGTCATCGCATCTCAAGCTATGGTGAGTCATACTATGTCTGGGGAAAGGAATTAAAACGCGATGTGCGTATTCGTGAGCACATCAAAGAGACTTTCTTTACGCATTTGGCGCTCAATGAGCTGTATTTGCAACTGGCGCGTGAACTCCATGTAACGGCTGAGCCATTCCGCATGGTGAGTAAGGATTCATTCGCGCATACCGTCTATTCACTTAAAATTGCCAAGGATATTTACGGACATGACCGATAAGCATAACGACGCATCCTTTGTGCATCTGCACGTTCACTCTGACTATTCGCTGCTCACTGGGCTTGCGAAGGTTTCTGATATCGTCAAAAAAGCAAAGCAGCAGGGGATGCCAGCGATTGCGTTGACTGATCTGGGAAACCTCTACGGTGCTATTGATTTTTATAAAACGTGCACAAAAAACGAGATTAAGCCGATTGTTGGTGTTGAAGTGTATCTCGCGCCAAATGGACGACACAATAAACGAGCAAAGCTTGATGAAGAGCGGCATTCTCTGGTGTTGCTTGCCGAAACCAACGAGGGGTATGCAAACCTGCTTAAAATTGTGAGCATCGGATTTTTAGAGGGGTTTTATTATAAGCCGCGCGTTGATAAAGAAGTTTTGCGTTCCCATGCAGCTGGGTTAATCGCTTTATCGGGGAGTTTGCAAGGCGAGGTGCCTAAAGGGGTGCTCAAAAATTACGCGCAGGAACAGCTTGATGAGCTCATTGGTGAGTATCAGGATATTTTTGGTAAGGATAATTTCTTTATTGAAATTATCCGTCATCCGCGTATGCGAGAGCAAGAGCTCGTGAATCAGCGATTGATTGAGGCTGCGCGAAGAACTGAAGCGCCTTTGGTTGCCGCGGCAAACTCATTTTATTTGAACACGGAAGATGATCAGGCGCATGATATTTTGCTCTGTATTCAAAATAACCGAAAGGTATTTGAAGAAAATCGCTTCTCAATGGTTGGTGAAGATTATTCGCTCTTGCCGGTGAGCGAGATGCAAAAACGCTTTGCCGACATACCCGAGGCTCTTGCTAACACCGTCGCAATCGCCAATCGTTGCAATGTGACGATTGAATTTGGCGTACATAAATTACCAGCATTTGCCTTGCCGCAAGGGCATACCTATGAATCATTTTTACGTTTGGAGTGTTATCGTGGATTAGTGATGCGCTATGGGGGTGCGTTTGATGAGGAGGAGATGGTATGGAGTATTGATGAGCATCAGACCTTGATTTCGTACAAGAATAATACATACCGTAAAAAAGATATTGTTGATCGGTTGGAGTACGAACTCTCAGTTATTGAAAAGACTGGATTTGCGTCATACTTTTTAATCGTGTCTGACTTTATCAAATGGGCAAAAAAGCAGGGCATTATGGTGGGGCCGGGGCGTGGTTCTGCCGCGGGAAGTATGGTCGCGTATCTAACGGAAATTGTGTCGATCGATCCGATTAAATACGATCTCCTTTTTGAGCGTTTCTTAAATCCGGAGCGTATCTCCATGCCCGATATTGATACTGACTTCGCCGATGAGCGTCGTGAAGAGGTGATTCAGTATGTGCAAGACCGCTATGGCCATGACCGAGTATCGGGAATCATCACATTTGGAACGTTGGGAGCTAAAGCAGTGGTGCGTGATGTAGGACGCGCACTAGGGGTTGAATATGCATACTGTGACAAGATCTCAAAAATGATCCCAATGTTTACCGATCTTACGACAGCGTTAGAAGAAGTGCCTGACCTCAAGCAAGAATACGCGAGCAACCTTGACTGTAAGCGCATTATTGATAACGCGCTGAAACTCGAGGGGGCAAAGCGCCATGCCTCACAGCATGCGTGTGGAATTTTGATCACCAAAGATCCCCTGACTGAGTACGTGCCGGTGCAGCGCATTGGTGGTGATGATGAGGGAGGTCTCGTGTCGCAATACTCACTCTTTCCGGTGGAAGATTTGGGGTTGCTCAAGATGGACTTTTTGGGCCTAAAAAACTTGACGATCATGGAAAACGCCCTTGAGGCTATTGAAAAAATTCATGGTGTTCGTATTGATTTAGACACTTTGCCATTTGATGACGAGAAAACCTTTGCGTTGCTGCAACGAGGAGAAACAACAGGTGTCTTTCAATTCGAATCCTCCGGTATGAAGCGCTATATGAAGCAGTTGCAACCTAATGAATTGGAGGATTTGATCGCTATGGGCGCGCTGTATCGTCCAGGGCCGCTCGATGCGGGAATGGTTGATGAATATATTGATCGTAAACACGGCAAAAAAGTCGTGACGTATGCACATGAAAAATTGGAACCAATCCTCAAGGATACGTATGGTGTTATTGTCTATCAAGAGCAGGTAATGAGAATCGCTCGCGACCTTGCTGGATTTACGTTAGGGGAGGCCGATGTACTACGTAAGGCGGTGGGTAAGAAGATCAAAGAATTGATGGACAAGCAAAAGGCCTTGTTGGTCGACGGTATGATGAAGAATGGTATTAGTCGACCGCTTGCTAATGAGATTTGGGCGCAAATTGAAACTTTTGCGCGTTATGGATTTAACCGATCGCATGCTGCATGTTACGCCGTGATTGCGTATTACACAGCATACCTCAAGGCAAATTATCCCGCCGAATACATGGCGGCATTACTGACATCAGATCTACATGATTTGGATCGCATTGCGATTGAAATTAATGAGTGTCGGCAGATGGGAATTCAGGTGATGTTGCCTGATATTAACGAATCGTTTACGCGCTTTACGGTTGTCGCGGAAAGCTTGGCAGAAGGTAAACCACGCATCCGCTTTGGCCTTTCGGGTATTAAGGGGTTGGGGGAGGGAATTGCTCGAGCCATTATTGCTGAGCGTAAATCAGGGGGGTCATTTTCAAGTTTTGAAGACTTTTTGTCACGCGTGCATTCTAAGGATCTTAATAAAAAATCTTTGGATGCGCTTATTCGTTCGGGGGCGCTTGATCGCTTCGGTGATCGTAATGAGATGTTGCACAATATGGAGCGGTTGTTGATGTTTGTCAAAGAGTATGCCGCGCAAGCGCACACGGCTCAAAACTCGTTGTTTGAACTCATGGCTGAACCGGTGCGTCCGTCATTGCAATTAGAGAAGTATCCGCCCGCTGAGAAGCAAGTGCAGCTTTCGTGGGAACGCGAGTTACTCGGTTTTTATTTATCAGAGCATCCGTTTCAGGATTTACAACGTGAGCTCGAAGGGTATATCGTTGACACGCACACCCTGGTGAAACAGAAATATACCGGGCACGTGCGTGTTGCCGGATTGATTTCATCGGTCAAAAAAATCATCACGAAAAAAGGAGAGTTAATGCTGTTTGCGAGTATTGAAGACACGAAAGGTGTTGCGGAGGTCATTGTGTTTCCATCAGTGTACGCACAGACGTCTGAATTATGGATGGAGAATAATTTAATTATCGTTTCGGGAACGGTGTCGTCGCGTGATGACGAGACTAAGGTGATTTGCAACGAGGCAAAAGTTATTACGCCCGCAATTGTCGGCAAGTTGATTGCTGGTATGCACAAGTTGAATATGCGCGTTGCTGATGAAGCACAACAGCTGTATGTGTTTTTTAAAAAAATCATTGGCGCAGAGACGATTGCGCAATTAACTGATATTCTCAGAGGGCATCAAGGAGAAGGGAAGGTGTACTTGGCGGTGCCTATCAACGAGGCAAAATTCCGCAAAATAGAGACTAATTTTACGGTGGATGTTCATGATGCGGAATTAGTCAGCAAACTGAATGAAATTGCCGAGGTGAAATTTGTGAAAATCATGTAATTCCGTTGGCCTGTGGATTTCTTGTCGGAAAACATGCAGCAGAGCGTTTTTTGTGGTATACTATACGGAGTATGAATACACCACCACTCTCATTGTACCGAAAAATAGCCAGCGGCTTTGTGTTGCTGACGGTTATTTTGGTATTTGTTATTTTTTACTATAGTTTGACATACGCATATATTACGATTACACCGACGGTTCAAGATATTGATTTTGATTTTAACGCACTCATTGTGCAGGATCAGCAGGATGTATCAAAGGGAACGTTTGCGGGGACGCTTGTTGATCAAGAGATGCAGGCGCAGGATACGTTTGCGGCAACGGGGGTGCGTACGGTGACGACCGGCCTTGAGGGGCGTGTTGTGGTGATTAATAATTATTCGCGCACACAGCCATTGATTGCGACGACGCGCTTGTTGACCGAACAAGAGGAATTGTTTCGTATTGCTGAAAACATCCAAGTTGCTCCCGGAGGGCGCGTCGAAGTTGATTTTTATGCGGACGATCCTGCAGCGGGGGCCTCGCTTGAAGTCGGAGATCGTTTGACTATTCCGGGCTTGTTTGTTGATTTGCAGGAGTTTATTTACGCTGAAGTCATTGCTGTTGATGCAGGTGAAGAGCAAAATATTGCCTATGTCACGAAAGAAGACCTTGATGCTGCTGCTGAATCGCTTGAAGCGCGTGTTCGTGAACAGGTTGCAAGCGCGGCGGGTGATGGTCGTCAAGCGGTATTGGAGTCAGAATTGTTGAGTCGGGAGTTTTCGCATCTTGCCGGAGATGAATCTGAGAATTTTACGGCAACAATTAGAACTCGTGTAACTGGTGCGGTATTTGAACGTGAGCCGGTGCTTACTTACGCGCGCCAGCTTTTGGAAAGTACGATTTCTCCAGATCAGCAGCTGCATGGTCTTGGTGCGGAGGAAGTCGTCTTTCAGGTTGATATGTTTGATGAGGAGAATAAACTTGTGCAGCTCTCAGGGAGCGTCTCTTCAGGAGTTATTTTGCGCAAAAATTCAGCGGCACTCGACAAGAGTAAGCTCGTGAAGTTGAAGGGTGATGAGGCTGTTGGATATCTTGAGAATTTGCCCGAAGTTGCTTCTGCTAAAGTTGAATTTTTCCCTTTTTGGGTGAAGTCAATCCCAAGCTTTCCTGACCACATTATTATTTCGATTGAGCAGTAATCCTGCTTGACGAGATTGTGGTGACTCGTTATGATATTCAAGGAAGCATTGTTCTTCGTAACCCCGTGATCAGGAGACAGACCTGGGAGGGTTGCCCTTATATGATAAAGTGCCCGCGTTAACTCGAGCTGACCTCGATGCGCGCGGGAAGCAGGAGTGGAACCGCGGGCCCTAGAAGCTCGTCTCTTGCAATAACACCTTCGCGCAAGAGAGGGTGGTATTGTGTGAGACGGGTTTTTATTTTAAAGTTTTATTATAAACTACGAATATGTCAGAAGAAAAGATGTATAGCGAATTAGACAAGAAGCGTCATACCGGTGCACATGTGTTGGCGGCAGCTGTCCGAAAATACCTCCAGGACGAGAAGGTTGAGGTTAAGTTTGGTATTGGGCCGCCGATT
>CAYRMM010000027.1:0-8932 GCA_964425425.1 uncultured Gammaproteobacteria bacterium
CGGGAGTTGTTTGCGATCAAGAATGGCTCGTGCCAACTCTTCAAAGAGGATTGTTCCCGCAGCGTATGACTTCAGTTGCTGGCGAATGAATTGCTCATCTTTTTCGAGGTGGAACGTCACCATTAAATTTTTAATGTCTTGTTCCTTCATCCGGTATCAATGTTCCTAAGGTAGTTTGCACGCGTTCAAGCGTATCAGCGGCAGCGCCCGCACTCTTCCCATTGGTCGCTTCTTTAGCCGCAAGTTTCAACTGAGTAAGCACGCCGTCAAACACTTCTCGTAACTCTTGGATCATTCCTACGCCGTACTCAGTAACATAGGCAGCGTACTGCTCATGGAACACCTTGAGCGCAGCACCAAACAAGGCGCTGTCAGCAAGATCTAAGATCACAACATCAACACCGTCACGCCCCACCGTCGCGATTTTTGCTGCTAATTGTACTTGTGACGCATCAAGTGCCATAGATTATTCGTTTAGGGAGTTGGGGAACCACCGCCTGAAGGAGGCGTCAGCAAATCACGCATCTGCTTAACAATCGCAGCTACCTGCGAAGGATCTCGTCGCATCGCAGCTTGCATCTGAATATACTTGTTACCCAACTGGTCAATTAACGCTGCCACTTTTTTCTGCTCTGCTTCATCTTTTGAGGTGATCACCGCCTTCTGAGCAGCCCAGTATGCCTTGGCTACCGCATCACTGATTTCTTTTGGATCTGAACTCGTAATTCCTCCTAATCGTGCATCAAACGTTTGCGCCAAGTCTTCAAGATTTTTTGCATAAATAGCATCAGGAGCAAGCTCTGTATACGTGCCTGATGTTATATTGCTGATCGTTGCGGTAAGCTGGTCGTCAAACGAAGCACCACCTCGTCCAAGATTATCAATGAGTTCAGTGAGATGCCCTTGCACTTGCTCTAATCCAGAAACACGGTTAATAGGAACACTTCGTTCTCGTGCAAGCGTTTTGAGTTTACTCTTCAATTCTTCGAGCGCTTTTTGCCGTTCAGCCTGAGGTACTTTTGCTACTTTTTGTAATTCAGCAATCATCTCACTTTCTATATCTTTCGCGGCAGCCTGTTGTGGCTGGAATTGCTCGAATTGATCAGCAAGTTGCATCACAAAGTCGGTGTCAGCGACATCGCCTCCCAACTGCGCTGCCGTAACGGCACCACCCAGATTAGCGTAAGCTTCACGAATCTGGTCTGCAGGATCAGCTGCCGTTGATCTACTTGCTTCTTCAAAGAGCCGTTTACGCGCTTCTTCTGCTGCGTGCTGTGTGCGTATTCGCTCAAGTTGTTTTGCTGAAACTCGCTCACCAGTCTGCTTTTCAACTTCTCGAATCACCTCAAGGTCAGCAAGGGCTGGTCGAGAAGAGGCAATATACGAAGCAAGCTGCTCCGGTTGTCGGCGGGGCTCACGAGAAACTGTAGTTTCTTCTTTTGCTGCTTTCACCTTAGCAGCTTTACCTGCCTTCAATTTTGCCTGCAGCTCATTTGGGTCAATACGCGTCGATGCAATAACTGACGTCTGTCCATTCATCAAATTATCGATCTCAGCACTCATCGAACCATTGTGCTTTTGGGCCTTTGACCCACTGATTGCCGTTGCCGCAATGAGACGATTTGCTTTTTCAAGTTCTTCGTCAGTAAGCGTGCCCGTTTCTTTTAATTTTTCAAGATGCTTACGCAATGCCTCTTTACTCTTGGCACTATCATTGAGGGCAACAGAATTTTCATCATACGAGAGCATGGCAACCTTCTTGCGCTCAAAGGCATCTCGTTCCGTTTGCGTTAATTCACTTCTCATCGTATTGGTAGCCTTGCCGTTCTCGTCTTTTTCAAAGTAATCATCAACGCCTAATTCATATACTTTGGTGTTTTTGAAAACCTCACGATGATCAAGTGAACGGAATTGCTCAGGAATCGTCTTGGTGACGGCATACTCCTGATTTTGTTCACGGAAAATACTGCCTTCCTTAAAGAAGTCCTTGCGCTGAGCAACTTCAAATTCCTTCACAAATTCTTTTTGCCCACCAAACCCGGCAGATTCATTAATCGCATTCATCCATTGCAAGAAATCATCTTCACTCTGAATAGCCCCGTTTTCACGAGCAACTTTAAACTCCGCCATCAACTCACCTGAAGTCATGTCTTTACGACCTCCGGTCTTCACTTCATCCAAAATCAATTTTGACTCAGCCGAAGAGCGACCCTGCTCTTTGATTTCTTTTTGCCGATTATCAACCAGCTGTTGCTCCAATTCCGCTGATTTAGAAGCTACAGCGCCTCGCTCGGCACGAACAACCTTACGGTACAATGCGCCGGTTAACGCACCTGGTTGTGCGGTAAATTTTTCAACAGCCTCCCCTACTCGAGAAGCACCGCGAACTCCAGCTCCGGTTGCCCCTGTTATCGCAGAAACACCTCGACCGGCAAGGCCAAGTGCTCCTCCTCGTCGTTCTCTGACAATATTCCCCTGTTCGTCTTTGGTTGTTTTATATGAGAGCGCACGAGCAGCGGCTTCACCATAGCGCTGCAATCCGATCGTCGCGTCACCGGCAAATTTCAAACCGCCCCGAGCTGCCAACTTACCTCCCTTTTGCGTGTAATCGAGCGAACTCTTAAACGTTGAGGCAGCACTTCCCGCAATATCGGTGGAGAATTTAATGCCTCCCAAGAGCATGGCGACGGCAATGATATAGCCCGTCAAAGTATCAAAAGCGGCAAACTCACCCAACTTCTGAGCTTCAGCTGCTCGCTGGGCATACCCACTTGTATCACCAAAGACCGTCGAAGCACCCTTGAGGGAAACGAAGGTAAGCCAGATAAAAAACGCCAGCATCGGACCCAGCACCAGCCAGTTCACTAACTCTTCAGTCCACTTATCTTTGATTTTTTTCAACTGCCTGAATGGGACCGCATACATCGCAATAGCAAGTGGCGACAAAACCAATAAGAACCAGAAAACAATCACGCGCACCAAGAATGTCATGGAGAGTGCGATGATGACACCCAAAACGATGATCAAGATCACCACCGTAAACAGCATCGCCGCAAGCGCCGCAAACTGCGTGCTGCCCGGTGATTGCTTGGCAACATCAAAGACACGCTCAAGCCCCAAAATTTGGAAGAGGTTACCCTGCCCCACCGTCGCAAAAGCGTTCACAAATGAAAGCATGATCACCTGCGAAATACTGATGGCAAACAAGGTAATGGTCTTAGAGAAGTTAACCAAGATTGCCACCGCAATGAGCTGCCCCAAACTCTTCGTGAGACCGTATCGCCCCGAATCAAAGGCGCTCATAAACGCAATCACCAACAAACTTAAGACGATGAGCATGTTGGCAATATCACGAATGAGAACCCAACCCTGCGTGACGGCAGGAGCTGAAGCAAATCCGTCATACTGCGCGATTGCCACGAAGAAGGTCATGAAAAAAGCGATCAAACTTCCAATGAAATTCACTACCATCTGCAACAAGTCAGCAATCACCGTAAAGATAAAGATGCCGATATCAGTAAAGTCGAAGAAAAAGGCATGCGTCACGCGTACGGATGACACAAACAAGACTGCTGCAGTCAGCGCAATCAACGTTTGTCGATGCTCGTTAAAAAATTGTTTCAATTTTTGCATAGTGACCGATGGTCATTGGTGAACGCCTACCCGATGTAGACGTTCACTCAGACAATCGCTCTGCGATACTTAGAATGGGAAGAAGGTCAGACAGGCGCGTGGCGTTGTTGTTTGATTCAATTCCGTGTTTGGATCTTCTACAATACCGGCTTGCCCCCTATCCACAAATCCACCAGTAATCTTGATCAGCGCATCCTCTTCCAGACAGACGCCGATGTTACCAACGTACTGCTGCTTATTGAACTCTTGTTCAAGTGCTTGTCTTTCAGGCGCCGGAAGCTCATTGAGCTCAACACATGAATTTGCTAAAGCTTCGCCCGTTGGAGGTGTTGTGTAACATGCCTCGTTCCCCGAACATAATGATCCTGCTTTGTCGCCCTTCACGCAAATACCCTCGGTCGGATTATCCGTAAAGTATTTGTTTTGACTGTTGATCGTGAAACTGACGTAGCGACAGATACTTGCACGCGCCTCTGGCGCCACCTCCCCGCCACTTGCGTTGATAATCTTACTCGCGCTCTTAAAGCCAGGAACGATATCAACGAGAATCTTAGGGAATGGTGAGGTTGGCTGCGGATAGCCGCGACAGATTTCTGTGAGCCGAGCAATTCCATTATCTCCATTATTAATGCCATACCCATCAGGCGCCGCATTGCTGGTGATATACGTACCCCCTTCAAACTCAGTTGGTGCCGATGTCTCAGTTCCCGGAATTTCATTATACAGCTGCTCAAGCGGTGGCAAGTTTGGCAAGGTGTATCCTGAGTACTCACCATCACGCCATCGGTTCACACGGAAATCTTCTTGCGTACCGAAGCGCTCTTGGTATGCCAACCGATCAATCGGCTGCACTGTGTTTGGCGTTCCTCCTTTATTGTAGCGTAATGTGTCCGTCAATGAACCGGCGCGGACACACTCATTGCCGTCTTGCTGCGAACAGGTGGTCCATGCCTCACACTGTCCTTGCGCGTTGCGCGATTCACAGTAGAGCCACTCCGAACACTGTCGATCCGGACGAACCTGAATCACCACATTTTCATTTGTCGCCGTGTTCTCAAACTGGATACATCCCTGCTCCCAGTTCACTCCGACACACGAACGGGTATCAATTGAATTGTCGTTGATGAAGTAGTACAAGCTTTCTCGTTCCGGCGCAATCTGTAGTTTATCGTAGTAGATGTTACTTTCCTGACAATTACCCTGCCATGTCCAGTTGTCGCCTTGATTCAAGACTGTCTCATCATCAAAGTCCAAAATATCTCCAGCGTCGCTCAGACGATCTTCATATGAATCAAGTGCAAATCCTGACGCATAGCGAATTTCAGGCAGTTGATCAGTACTCACACCCAACGCTAGTGCAAGATCACCCATCTGGCTGTTTTGCAGTCCTTCACACAAATACTTATCAAGCGGACGTCCCTGATCATCGAAGTAGCGCTTGATACCGGTACGTTGATTCACACAAGCTCCATTGAGCGGTCCGTAGACACGAATTTCAAAGTTCATATTTGAATCTTGCGGATTCGTCAGCACACATGAGGCACGACACTGTTCATTCTCGGCATCCCAGTCATATCCTGCTGCCGTACAACTTGCCTCGTCACCCACTTCAATATCAGTACGCGTCACGACCGGACGTTCACCAGGAGCGCTGATGTAGTAGGCGTTGAAAACGCCTTGACAGTAACTTGTACGACTTGCATCACCCGTCGTACCTGAAAAAGCGTCTGCTGTTGTTTGATCAACCGGCAAGAGCACGCCTTGCGCGGGAACGGTAAACTTCATCTTCCCTTCTTTCCATCCACCCACCGTTGAGAAGGTTTGCAATGACTGTCGGTTCACGTATGACGCATTTTCACGACCCAGTGCCAGCGCAAGCGCGTCAGCAACCGTCTGGAGATCAGCATTCGGGTTAGCGCGTCCCGGTGTTGGTACGACTTCAATCGCAGCCTCCGGTAAGCGACAATTGCCTTCATCAAAGTCCGCGAGCTGTCCTGCTCCTTGGATACGGTCAACCTTGAAATCAAAGTTAATTTCATAGGTGCGTCCTTTTTCCAAACGAGCAATGGTTTGATTTACGTAGTATGGCGTGTTAATGAGCGCGCCTCCTGAGTCTGCCGGCAAGTCTTTCGTCGTTTCTTTGTAGAGTCGGATTGCGTGTGTTCCTGATTGCGCGTCGCCGGTGATATGTCGCGTACTACCGGTATCAAAGACACGTGCGCCCTCAACCCAGCCTTCCGGCGTGCTCTGACCCGCATTGTTCACGATTTCAAAGTCGCCATTGAAGACGTAATTTGGATTGAAGTCCAAGAACTCGGTACATTGATCAAATTGCGGATAGCAGCGCGCCGCTGAGACGTTGTGTTCTGGATATTCCCACGCACGATAGTATTCGAACGGCGCGCGCAACCACATCCCAGCACACCATCGTCATACCATGATCCTCCATATTCAGTACGGCACTGGTCCGCAAGTTGTTGCTTGTATTGCTGGTCAAAGACATCACCGCCACAGTTGTTAAACGACAAGCCGGCGATTGCTGAGGTACACTGATTGTATTGGGCGTTCCATACGCCGCCGTTTGCTTCACATGTCGTCTCTGTTTCTTCAAACGTGGCTGCGCAACCAAGGACTTGCGTGATGCCGTCTTTAAACCAACCGCTCACCACCTTGCTCACCGGACCTGCGTTCGTGTTTTCTGTCACAACCTTATCAACAAAGGTACAGGTATCGGCAAAGTTGACCTTTAAGAAGTCCCGCTCACCGCGCAAATTCGCGAGCTCAACACAGCCCAACGCCTCTTCCTGACACAAGATCGGATTGAGGGCTGACTCATACCGATCAGGATCATTTTTGATATACAACGTCGGTGAGAATCCTGCAGTCACCTCTTGAATGATTCCGACTTCGCTACATCCTTTCTGCGAAGCGCCACACACCGTGTTGCTGTTGAGCACCACTGCTTTGAGTTCATCAGCAGGCACTGTCGCGTCATCAAGCGCGCTCGCGTTATCCGTATTGAAGGTTTGCGCTAACGGATTAGTTGAATTTTGCGTGTCAAAGACGAGTTGGCAGCCAACCGCTGATTCACGACATAATTTGCTAAATGACTTCACGTTCAGCGTATTGCCCGCAGCATCCGTGTACGCCTGGCACCCAAGTTGCGCTTGCGGCATACTCACGCCAAGATTGGTGATGTTACAGCTTGATGGCGTGTTCCATGAATCCTTCACCACATACACGCTGTCTTGCAATGAGGTGACGGTCACATTATCAATGAAGACATCGCCCATATTTTCAAAGATGAGCGTATTGCCCGTCACATCAGCATCCGGCGTGAAGACCGGACCAAACTCGAAGTAGCGCCAATCATTGGTGACGCGCGCACGGTTATCAGTCACCTGCGCGAATGGCAGTACGCCACTTGCGTTGTCAAAACGAATACCAATTGACTTGGCGTCCTGCTGATTGTGCTTCGCCCAGAACGAGATGATATAACTACGATTTGCTGTAATACCTACCGGACGACGTACCTCGTTGACCGAAGGTGCTACTGCCAACGAGTGTCCAAGACGCGTGATTGACTCAGATGAGATCACCAAGTCAGTGGTTCCCGCGGTTTGCGTCGTGTATGGCGGTGGTGTTGCTGTTTCGAAGTTATCAAAGATAACATTGAAATTGTTGTTTCCGGTGTTACCGCGGTATTCACGACATCCATTCACCTCCGCGGAACAACTGAGTGACTGATCCGGCAACGCTCTGTACAAACAGATCTCGCCGTCCCACTCACCGTTGGTCGCTTCACATGATGCTTCATTACTCGTTGTCTTACGCAACGTCACACATGACGTTGATGCTTCGATGGTATATGACAAGCGACGGAAGTAATTGTTTCCTGCTCCATCAAAGAACTCTAGACAATCAAGATCGCGTCCGATATCACTTGCCGAGCAGAGTCCATCAACCGAAATGACTGCCGGTCCGCCGGTGCCGTCATACGCGAAGGTTCCTCCTGCTGTTTCACACCCGAGGGGGTTATTTGCGTACGGCAACCCATCAGTCGCGCCGGTACATGAACCTCCCTGCGCCTGTAAGGTGAAGGTGCGTAACTGTGGTGTGCCGTTGTTCGTACCCTGCCAGATGAAGAATCCTGCCTCACCCTGTCCGGTCTGTGGCACAATACACTGCTTGAGATATGAGTAGTATTCAATCGGCGCATTTTGTGCTCCCAGCGCGAGGTTGGTGAACTCATCACACCCCACCGACTCAACGGCACATTGCTGCGCTGTTGTCGGAATAAAGTAGTTCACCTGCGCGATTGGGGTCGGCTCGAAGTATGATGGCTGTTGCTTAAAGGTTTCATAACCCACACACTCAGCAGGACAGTAATCATTTTGTCCAATGACGCCCGGTACGGCAGGTTCGCCGTTTGCTGGCGTATACAACTGACATCCGGCATCTTCAGCGCGACATGCCGGTGCGTACTCAGCACATGCAGCAGCATCCGGTGCGAAACGGTAACAGCGCGCGCCACCGCCGTAGATGTTGCTCGTATCCCAGTACATACCGTTAAACGTACACGACACTTCATCGGCATACAATGTCACGAGTGGCGATGGATTACCTTGGTTAAACCCTTTACAGTTCAAATAGTCAGGCGCGAGCTTCGCGTATAATGATGCGTTATCTTTGTAGTGTGAGTAGTTGCTTGGCTGCGCGGTACCGGTCAGCACTTGGCGAGGCGAGTTGTACTCAACTTTCACCTGATCGATAAAGACGTGTGCGGCACCATCACGCGCCGGAACGCTGATTTCAAGCGTTAAATCCGTACCGCTCGAAACCGCCGTCAGTGTCATAGAAACGCGCTGATACGTTGAAGTCAGGTTCACCATCTTCGTCTGACTATCCACACGTCCACCGTTAAACGTCTTGCGGAGCGTTACAGTCGCCTCAACCGGCGTTGCGGCATCCGTCTTGGCGTCAAATCCGACCGAGAAGGTATCACCACCGATAATAATTGCAGACGCGTCTTCTTGCACGCGAATCGGATATGAAGCGCGCACAATGCTTTGCAATGTTTGGCTGTACTCATCGCGCTTATACAACTTCATGGCAAGCGCGTTATTGCCGCCGCTCGCGTCAACATTGGTAACTGTCAGCGGGCATGAAAGCGTAAAGACACCGCCCTGCGCTTCACAAATGTTGCGTGTTGTTGCTGAAAGTTCAAGTTCATTCGGTCCGCCAGTTGTCCCATTGACACATAAGCCATCCGCTGCGCTGTATGTACCATTAAATCGTT
>CAYRMM010000028.1:0-8541 GCA_964425425.1 uncultured Gammaproteobacteria bacterium
GAGGTGTCGCTGCTCCCGTAAAGCCTTGCTTGACAGAAAATTGAGATTTGTTTATACTATGACCCATAACACTATCCCCGTTGTGTTTTGAAGCGGAAGAGCCCTGACTCCTGAAAAGAGCGGGATATCACTGCTGATTACGAATTTTAATCATATTCTACTATGTCAAAAATTGCCGTTATCGCGACAGGAGGCAAGCAATACACCGTTACCGAAGGTGATGTGCTCTTTATCGAAAAGATTGAAGCGCAGGCTGGAGATACCGTGAAGCTTGATACATTGCTCGTTGCTGACGAAAAAGGAGCTGCTGTTGAAGTAGGAACTCCTGAAGTCAAAAGCAAGGTTGAAGCAAAGGTTGTCAGCCAGACGAAAGCTCCGAAATTGACGATCATTAAATTCAAGGCAAAATCTCGTTACCGACGTAAAATCGGCCATCAGCAGCTTAAGACAAAAGTTGAGATCACCAAGATTTAAAAAAACCGCCACGCTATCGAGCTGAGCTCGACAAAGCGTGGCGGTTTTTGTTTATCGGGATTTCCGCAAGGCTCCTGATGTCTTACACGCCAGTTCGATTGGAGAGGGCTTTGGAGAGGGTGTGTGGATCAGCGTATTCCAGATCGGCGCCGGTTGGTAATCCAAGCGCAAGACGGGTAATGGTGAGTGGAAAGGGGGAGAGAATTTTCTTGAGGTAGATCATCGTTGACTCACCTTCAATGTCAGGATTCAGTGCTAAAATAATTTCTTTGAGTTCAGCTTTGTTTTGAATTTTTGAGACGAGTGCGTCGATGGTAAGTTTATCAGGGGTTACGCCGTGAATAGGGTCTAAGACGCCGTTGAGCACATGATAATAGCCGGTGTAGGTTTTGGTGTTCTCAATTGATGCAATATCGTGTGTATCGGCAACGACTCAGAGTTGTTCTCCATTGCGTTGCGCATCGGCGCAGATGAGGCAGGGGTTGGTTTGCGAGATGGCGTGACACTGTGAACAGTGGGTGATTGAATTAGCCAGGTTGTTTAATGCAGCTGCTAGTGTATATGAAAATTGCTTTGGCTGTTTGAGTAAATAATACACAAACCGCTCAGCCGTTTTGGGGCCGATTCCGGGAAGTTTCGCGAAGAGATCGATGAGTGCTTGAATTGTTTCGGGGTGTCGCATACGTGCCTATTGTATCATACCGCGAGCCGCTGGCAAGCGCTGTTTCAGAGAACAAAAAACTGCGTGGTTACGCAGTTTTTTCGAGTAGTTATTGCCCACCGCCACCGAGGAGTTTATTGAGGTCAAAGTCCCCCATATTTTTCATGGCTTGTGCCATAACTTTTTGTACGTTTTTCACTGCTTTGTTGGTTGCTTCTGCGACAGCTTTTTCGAGAGCTTGTTTGTCAGCAAGCATGCTTTCTTCAATGCTGACGGCGGTTACCTCTTGATTACCGTTCATCGTGATGGTGACGCCGTGTGAAGAGCCTTGCGCTGACTCTTTACTCAATGCGTCTTGGAGTGTTTTCGCCTGTTGTTTGAGATCTTTGAACTGTTTGAGTTTATTGAACATAATTTCGATAAGTTATAAACATTGAGTAGTATGCCGCATCTGGATGATAATTTCAAGCCTATGAGCCAAATCGTGGTAATGACGAGTCAGGAGAGCTGCCATATCCAGGAATTGGGTTGTCAGTTGGCGGCGGCGGATTCATATGACGGCGATCAAGGTTGCGGTAGGAGACTTTTTCATGATCAAAAAACATATGGAGTACGCCGGTCGGACCGTTACGATGCTTAGCAATATGGAGCTCCGCAAGATGTTTGCGGTCAAATTCAAGATTTTTATTGTACACCGATTCACGGTAGATGAACATCACAATATCGGCATCTTGCTCAATTGATCCTGATTCACGCAAATCGGCGAGTTTGGGGATTGGTGGATTGCGCTGCTCGACGGAACGGTTGAGCTGAGAGAGGGCAAGTACAGGGACGTTGAGCTCTTTGGCAACTTGTTTGAGACCGCGGGAGATTTCTGAAATTTCCTGCACGCGTGATTCTGAGTTGGCACGCCCTTCCATGAGCTGCAAGTAGTCAACGACAAGAAAGTCAAGCTGGTGTTCCATTTGCAAGCGGCGTGCCTTCGTGCGTACTTCCATGATGTTGGCGCTTCCCAAGTCATCGATAAAAATCTTTGCTTCAGATAAGACACCCATAGCGTGCCCCAGGCGAGGGAAGTCGTCGCTGTCAGGAGCGTCACTCAGGTTTCCTTGACGGATCTTTGAGAGGGGGATATTTGCTTCGGCAGATAAGATACGATCAACAAGTTGCTCTTTACTCATTTCCAATGAGAAGAAGCCGACTGCTTTTTTTTCTCGGATCGCGATATGACGCAAGAGGTCAAGCGCAAAAGTTGTCTTACCGACACCGGGACGCGCCGCCAGGATGATCAGGTCAGAGTCTTGAATTCCTCCGGTGAGTTTGTCGAGATCATGAAAGCCTGTTGGGATACCGCGGAGTTTTCCTTTATTTTTGTGCAATGAGTCGATACGATCAAAAGTTTCACCCAAGATTGATTGAACAGGGATGAAGCCTTGTTTCATATGCCCTTTGGAGACAGCGAAGAGCTTCTGTTCTGCCTGGTCAAGAACTTTTTCAACATCCTCATCTTCTTCAAAGCCCAGTGATGAGATGTGATAGGAAGCATCAATCAGGTTGCGAAGCGTTGCTTTTTTTGCGACTATTTTGGCATAGTGGAGTGCGTTTGAGGCGGTCGGCACCATATTTGAAAGCGATACCAGATACGAGCGCCCGCCGATGCTTTCAAGGAGATTTTTTTCTTCGAGTCGATTAGTGACCGTAAGTACGTCGATGGGTTCGCGACGTTCATACAGCTCGATCATCGCTGCATATATTTTCTTGTGTTTATCAGCATAAAAATCTTCGGCAATGACGCTATCGCCGACCTTAATCAAGGCATCTTTGTCGAGCAAAATACTACCCAGCAATGATTGCTCGGCTTCGATGTTATGGGGAGGGATTTTGGCGTGTTGTTCCATACGCCCCTTATCTTACCAGAGAACTTGGGGAATGCAACAGGGGGTTGGGAACAACATGTGTATGAGTTGTCAAGCCATGAAAAAACCCGCTCACATGAGCGGGTAGGCGTTGGACGCCAGCGATTGGTGCTCCTTGACGAGTTCGATGATTTCGGCATCGAGCAGAAGGTGCTCTGTGGGGAGCGTGAGACAGTAGTGATGCCAGTAGCTCCCAATTGTCGCGATGGGCGGGCCGTGGGGTGCCGGCTTGAGGTCACAGGCCGGGCAGAAAATGTGTTCAGTTACTACGACTGATGTGGCGATAGTGGTCAGCGTGCGGAGTGGGCTTGACCACAAGGGGTGCTCCACCTTGAGTTTGAGAAGTTTTGAGGCTAGGTGTCGTTCTTCGTAGCACTCGACGCAGCAATAAAATTTTTCGTGAGCGATTGCCGTGATTTCTGGATATGCGCGGGGATCTTCAAACTCCTCTTGGAGTAGGATCGCGTGGAGCTTGTCGTTCCAAGGGACGATGATAGGCATAGAGCACCTCCGTCTTTTGTAGGCTAGCACGTATTGACATTTTGGAAAAGAGTCTGCATCTGTGGTAGAATAGCTGAGCTACTATTTTCTCTTGATGTCATGACCCCACAACAAGTTCTCGAACAGTATTTTGGGTATACCTCATTTCGTCCCGGACAAGAAGCAATTATTGACACCGTACTGAAAGGCACGGATGCGGTTGTCATTATGCCAACAGGTGGTGGTAAGTCACTGTGTTATCAGGTGCCGGCGTTGTGCGTTGAGGGTATTACGATTGTTGTGTCGCCTTTGATCGCGCTCATGAAGGATCAGGTCGACACGCTGCGCGCAAAAAATATCCCCGCAACCTTTATCAACTCCTCGCTCAAGCCGTATGAGATTGAGTTGCGTATTCAGGAGACGAAAGCAGGACTCCACAAGCTCTTGTATATCGCGCCTGAGCGGTTTAATGACCGCGACTTCGTTGAACACCTCAAAGAATTGAAGGTGAGTTTGTTTGCTGTTGATGAGGCGCATTGTATCTCAGAGTGGGGGCATGACTTTCGCCCAAGTTACAAGCGTCTGCATGCGGCGGTGGCTGCGCTGGGGAATCCTACCGTGATTGCGCTTACAGCAACAGCGACACCGGAGGTACGTGATGATATTATCCGACAACTGCAGCTCACTGAGTATGAGTTGTTTGTAACTGGGTTTGATCGTCCCAATCTGCAGTTTGACGTTATGTTGGCATCAAAGCAAGAAAAGCTCTACAAGCTGCTGGAATTTGTCAAAGGCGTGCAGGGAAGTGGTGTTGTCTATGCGGGTACGCGTGCGAATGCTGAGGCGATCGCTGAAATTTTGCAGTTGCATGGGGTGAGTGCGATTATGTACCATGCGGGGCTGACTCCTCAAGAGCGTCAAGAATATCAAGAGGCGTTCATGAACAACACGTACAATGTGATTGTGGCAACCAATGCGTTTGGTATGGGGATTGATAAACCTGACATTCGTTTTGTCGTACATTTTGATATGCCGGGAACATTAGAGGCGTACTACCAAGAGGCGGGCCGCGCGGGACGCGATGGATTACCTTCGCACTGTTTGCTTTTTTACAATCCAGCGGATCGATATTTGCAAGAATTTTTCATCAAAGGTGATAATCCAAGTCGAGAAAATATCCAAGAGGTGTATAGCGCGCTGTGTTCGTATCAAGGAGAGCCGGTATTAATGACGTATAGTGAGATCAAGCAACAGTTGTCTGATCAGGTTCCCGAAATGGCGATTGGTACGGCGATCAAGGTATTGGAGCGTGCCGGGTACCTTGAGTTAAGTGGTGATAATCAAAAAGAAGCATGGATTAAGTTCAACGGCCCCTTGACCGATGTCTTAGAGGCAATTGGGTCGCGCGCAAAAAAGAAAATTGAGGTTGTGCATGGCTTGTACGGGGTGTTTGATGAAGAATTGTTACGAGGATTGCATTTTAATCTTGATGGATTTCTCAAAACAACCGGTTTGGGGAAGGATGTGGTACAGCGTGCGCTTCGAGATTTAGTGAAGAAGGGGATTGTAGAATACGAGCCGCCATTTCGCGGGAAGGAAATTTATATCAAACAGCGCGTTGAGGTGAGCGATTTGTCATTGGATTGGCAGTCGCTGGAAACAAAACTTGATGCTGATTTAGAAAAACTCAACACGATGGAAGGGTATGTCTATCATAGCGGCGACAAGCGCTCGTATATTTTGCGCTACTTTGGAGAACGCTGTTAAATTTGGTATACTGGGGGTATGAGATATACGACTCGATCATATATCCGAGCTGTTGCGGCACTTACCGGTACCACCATTGGTGCGGGTATTTTTGGTATACCGTATGTGATGGCGCAGGCAGGTCCCGTCGTCGGTATGCTATGGGTTGTGGGGCTCGGCTTTATTTTGACGATTACTAATTTACTGCATGGTGAGTTTTCCTTGCGTACGCGTGACGACGTGAAGTTTGTGGGCATCGCGCGCAGATATTTGGGTCGACCATGGGGGCGTTTGGTGGGTGTTTTGACAATCATTAGTTTTTACGGAAGTTTGCTGGCATATATTATTATCGGCGGTCGCTTTTTGAACACTTTGCTTTCCCCGTTGTTGGGGGATGCGTTGCCCCTTGTCACGTTGTTGTATGTTGTAGGAACGGCAGCGATTTTATACAAAGGGATTGCATTTCTTGAAGACATTGAACTTCCGTTGACCGGTGCGTTGCTTGCGTCGTTGGTGGTGCTCTCTGTTTTTATCGCGCATAGAATTGACTTTGCTCATTTTGCGCCAATTCATGTTGAAAATGTTTTATTGCCGTATGGTGTCGTCTTGTTTGCGTTAGGATCAATTTCCGCAATTACCACCGTTGAACAGATTTTGGATCGCAACAAAAAAATGCTTAAACATGCCATTATTACTTCCGGGTTTATCTCAGTGTTGGTGGTATTGTTATTTGGATTGACGATTGTGGGGATTACGGGTGCCGGAACGTCTGAAGAGGCGATCTTGGGTTTGTCAGGCTACTTTGGGGATAGTATACTATGGGTAGGTGCGTTGGTTGGTTTTTTGGCCATCATTACATCACACTTGGTGATCGCGCATCATCTTCGTGAGATCTTTCAGTTTGATTATGATATGCACAAAACGATTTCATGGGGGCTTGCTGCGATTGTGCCATACCTGATCTTTTTGGTTGCCAAGGTAAGCTTTATCGCCGTGATTGGTTTTGTTGGAGGTGTGATTGGCGGTATTACCGGCAACTTAGTCGGTTATATTTCATTAAAGTCGCACGAGGCCAAAACGCGTGAACCTGAATATTGCTTGAAGTATGATCGTTTCTGGGCGTGGATTGTGATCGTCGTCTTCACCTGTGGCATTGTGTATCAACTGTACTATACGATATTTAATTAAACGACATGGATATTCAGATCGTACACGGTAATATCTTGGACCAGCGCGTTGACGCGCTGGTGAGCCCCGCGCATAGCACGGGGTACATGGGGTATGGCGCGGCAAAAGCCATCGTTAAGGCGGGTGGCAAGGAAATTGAAGATGATGCCGTTGCCCAAGCACCTTTGATTATTGGTGATGCGATTGCGACGACGGCCGGATCATTGCCCTTTAAGGCGATTATTCACACCGCAACGATTGATAACGCGAACGATGAACTGACACAAACGAATATCACCAAGGCGGTGCTGGGGGCATTGCTTCTTGCCGATGACGCTGGCTATTTTTCTGTAGCACTACCCGGTATGGGAACGGGAGTTGCCGGTATGAGCTACGATATGGCGGCGCAGGCAATGCGTGATGCGCTCAAAGTTTTCAAACCACGTAATGTCGAAAAGGTTGTTTTAGTTGATCTCAGTGAAGAGATGGTTGAGGCATGGAAGATGGTATTGGGTCGATAAGTTTCTTTATATTCAAAAACCGGCACGGTGAACGTGCCGGTTTTTAGTTGTAGCGGTAATAGGGGTTTTTCCAAATACGATCGGGGGCGTGTACTGTTTTGGTTATGCTGATCAAGGGAATTCCTACGACAAGAAGTGTAATCATCAGCCAGACATTATCGACAAGCATAACCGTAAAGATCGTGTAGATCATCAGGATAGTGGCCTTGCGTACGGTCATAGGCGTGTGATTATGGAGTTATACTTTCATTATGAGCAATGAGGTCATTACTTGTCAACAAAAACACCCCTTAGGATTGGGGTGTTGTGCTTTGTTCGTAGAGTTGGAGGGCATTGATAAGCAAAAAGGCAATAGTCATCGGACCAACGCCACCCGGTACGGGTGAGCGATAGGCAACGATTTCATCAACGGCAGGGTCAACGTCACCGTACGTCATCCCATCTTCACGATTGGTGCCGACATCGATGATAATTGCATCGGGCTTCACGAGTTGAGGGGTGATGTACCACTTGCGACCTACGGCAACAATGAGGATGTCTGCCGTCGTTGTGTGATCTTCGAGTTCAAGATCATCAGGATGTCGATATTCAGCAGTTGCGCCTTTGCGGTTGAGTAGCGCAATGATCGGTTGGGCAAAAATTTCAGAATTTGCGATGACGAGTGCGTGCGCGCCATCCAGCGAAGTGTTTGTTGAGGCGATCAGCGCATAGATGCCATTAGCAAGTCCCGGAATGAGTGCTGTTTCGTCGCCGGCAAGAAAGCGTGAGAGTTGGTGTGGGCCAAATCCATCAACATCTTTGTGTGGGGCAACGCGTGCGACAGCTTGATCTTCATTAAGATGGTCGGGAAGGGGGAGTTGCACGAGAATCGCGTGGATGCTTGGGTCAGCGTTGAGGAAATCAATAACCTCATGCAGTTGTTCTTGTGAGGTTGCCTCGTCGAGATAATAGGCGTGAAAATTGATACCAACTTCTTTACAGGCCTTTTCTTTGAGCGAGACATAGAGTTGTGAGGCAGGGTCGTTGCCCACTAAAATAATGGCAAGGCCGATGTTGTACCCGTTTTCAACTATTTTTTTACGAACCGAGAGGCGCAGCTCTTGTGCGATTCGTGTGCCGTCGATGAGTTGTGCAGTCATGCGTGAAAGCGTCACAATAAATTATGCGAGATCAGTGTAAAGGGGGAAGCGTGCAACGAGCTGCCTAACCTGTGTTCGCGCAGCGTTGAGCGTTGCTTCGTTATCGATATTAGTCAACATGTCCATAATGATCGTGCCAATAAGCTCCATCTCAGCATCTTTCATGCCACGTGACGTGAGTGCAGGGGTGCCGATTCGAATACCAGAAGGGTCCATCGGTGATCCTGGTTCAAATGGGATCGTATTGAAGTTAGTGTAGATGCCTGCTTGTTCAAGCCATTGTGCTGCAATTTTGCCACGCGTACCAATGCTGGTAACGTCGGCAAGAATAAGGTGATTGTCAGTACCACCGGAGATAAGGCGTAATCCGCGCGCTTGGAGGGTTGTTGCGAGCACTTCCGCGTTGCGTTTGGTCTGTCGTTGCGTTTGCAAAAACT
>CAYRMM010000029.1:0-7878 GCA_964425425.1 uncultured Gammaproteobacteria bacterium
CTTCCTCCATTAACTATTAACCATCCACCATTCACCGTGACGCAGTCACATCACCCCCCCCTTATTCTCTGAGCCTTGACAAGCCAACAATTCTAGGATAAGACAAGAGCATTATTTGTTCATTTCAAGTACTAAGGAGACAAAAGAGTGCAAAAAGAAAAAGCCGCACATTTCGGGTTATTTGTTGTTGCGGGTAAGCTTGGCCCGAAATTTGCAAGCCTTTTTGCTAAGCTTTTCAAGCTAGCAAAGAGCGCCAAGGTGGTAGGTGCCGCCGGAAGCGCCGCTGCATACAGTTACCTGCTTTCATGGGAGTTTTGTGCGATCATCATGGGCATGCTGTTCGTCCATGAGTCAGGTCATGTTTGGGCGATGAGAGATCGTGGCATTAAAACAAAGGGCTTTTACTTTGTCCCTTTGCTTGGCGGCGCGGCCGTAGCTGAAGAGTCATTCAAAACACGCGCTAATGAATCATACATTGCGCTGATGGGGCCTTTCTGGGCCTTGTTCTTGGCGATAGCTTCGTTTGCTGCTTTTTGGGCAACGAACTTAGAATTACTTGCAGCGGCTACCGCATGGATTGCCCTGGTGAATTTGTTCAATCTTCTGCCAATCAACCCACTTGACGGAGGTCGAGTATTGAAGTCGGTTGCATTCAGTGCAACGCACGGAGTTGCTGCGGTCATATTCCTCCTCACAACAATTCTTGCGATGATTTTTTCGTTAGCGAGTGGGGCGGTATTGTTTTCTGTGATGGGGGTTATTGGGTTTTTTGAGATTTGGAATGAGCTAGGTCAGCGAGGAAGTGTGTTGGCAGTTAACCCAATCGTGTATTTCGTCGTAAGAGGACTTAGCCTTGTGTTCAAAGTTCTCGTGCTTCCCGCATTTATTGCGTACTGCCTTTTGAAAAAGAAACAACCGTTTCTCCCCTCTGTGAAAGACTTCTTTACGACGCGCTCTTATGAGACATGGAAGATGCACCACGCGGTTTATCAGCGAGAGCTCATTCAACAATTGCGCGCATATGAGAGTCTTGAAAACGCTCCGATCGAGAAGATTCAACAACTACGAGACCCCAATAGCCTCCTTTTGGCCAAGACTGGCATCGACACCGTATCGGCAAAAGTTGGTGGGGAGCGTTTTTACCCCTTTCAGCTTGATCTACGGGAACGTGACATACGGAAATTGAGCGAACTTGTGCCAATGACAAGACGAGAGTCCCTCATCAGCATATTTGCGTACTTTGGTTTGATTGCCTTATATGCAACTATGATGTGGGCGCTTCGTGACTATCCAGACGTCAACACCGCGATCGAAATGCTACACTAGCGACAGACCTCTTCACTCCCCCCCAGATGCGTTCTGGGGGGAGTTTTTTAATGCTACGAATATGCGAATAATGCGAATGCCGCGAATGACACGCGAATACCGCGAATTAATTAACTCATTAACCAATTCACTAATCTTGAGCTCTATCCTCCTATCGCTCTAGAACCCTACCATCTGATAGCTTCTGAATCTTCTGACAACTTCTATTCACCCCCCTTGCCTTCCTGCCTTTCATGCTATACTATGCACATCTATGCAACTCTTTTTTCGTTTAGGAACAAATGCGAACCTTGCCTACGCTGAAATCGTGGCGCTTTTGCGCGCACGCGGCATTACGTTTGAGGTAGTTGAGGTGATGCAAGAGATTGCGGTGATGTCGTGCGCTCTTGAGCCACACCAGATTGGAGCACTTCAAAACGACTTAGGGGGCACGATTAAAATCGGAGAGATTGTGGGACATGTCACGACGACACAACAGCTGCAAGATCTCGTGCGAAGTTCACTCGCGTCAATTGAAGGCAAAAAAGTATTTGGATTTTCATTACTTCGCGCAACCAAAGAGTTTACTATGAAGTCATTGCGCGTTGCCGGTATTGAGTTAAAAAAAGAGCTTGGAAGCGCGCGTTATGTGACATCGCAAGAGAAGGAGCTGAGTTCAGTTATTGTGCGTAATGAAAAGTTGCTCACCAAAGGTGGCGAATTTATCCTTATCCCCCACGGAAACGAAATGCTGGTGGGTAAAACACTAACCGTACAAGACTTCAAGGCATACGAGCGACGTGATCAGCGTCGCCCTCGGTATGACGCGCGTTCAGGCATGTTGCCGGTGAAGGTGGCGCAGATGATGATCAACCTGTTGGGTATTTCAGACCGTAACGCAAAAATATTAGATCCATTCTGTGGTAGCGGTACGATCCTACAAGAACTGTTGGTCAAAGGATATGCCCGTGTTGTGGGTGGTGATATTTCAGAAAAAGCAATTGATGATACGCAGACTAACTTAGAGTGGTTGAGTGAGACCACGGGCGTTTCGTTAGATCAGGTTGAGCTGTACAATGTTGCGGCAAAAGAACTGAGCCAACATACCGAAAACATTGATGGCATCGTCAGTGAGCCGTATCTGGGTCCTCCACTGCGCGGCAACGAATCTGTCCAGCAGCTTCAGTCGATTAAGCGAGAGCTCGAGGAGCTGTATATGCGCTCATTCAAGACTTTTGCACATATACTCACCCCGGGGGCGCGGGTTGTTATTATCTTGCCGGTGTTTGCCAAGGGGGGTGAATATATCTACCTTGATATTGCCAACAAGCTCAAGTCATATGGCTTCGTGCTGCAGACGGGGTATAAAAATATTACCGATCGGCAGTTTCGCTATCCCCTCATGTACTATCGCCCGGATGCCAAGGTCTTACGAGAAATCATGGTCTTTGAGTTTAAAGGGTAGTAACTGTAACATTTTTCCTTGATATTCGTCATATATACTAATGGAACATCCGCGCCCCGCACCAGTCCCGCAAGCGGTCCGGTGCGGGATAGCTCATTATTTTTCGGTGAGATATTGAATATCGAGCATGACGCATTCACACACAAACCAAGCCTTTTACTTTTTTTGGGCAGCTACTGCATGAGCTGTTGGTTTGTGCTTCTCAAGGGTTGAGAGGCAGAGATGAGCAGCTCATGACGGGCTGCTCTTTTTTGTACTTTTCACCAACGATTGCTACAATCAAGGAGTTATTCGATGAACGCATGTACTATGCAGAACGCCGCAACCGTTAAATATCCTTTGGCGCACCGCGCCTCTCCCCTTGCCGCACATCGTGTGGTTATTGAGGGGGTTGATTTTCACGAATTCGTGAGCATTGCCGGTCCCTGCGCCATTGAGACGCCTGAGGTTATCCTTCAGGCTGCTCATGAGTTGTCGCGTTTGGGCATTCGTGCGCTTCGTGGCGGCTGTTGGAAGCCACGCACCTCACCCTATGATTTTCAGGGGCATGGGGCTGATGCGGTGAAGTGGGCCATCAATGCCTGCCGTGAATCAGGTGTTCGCATCTTTGTGACGGAAGTGGTCTCCGTTGAGGCGGACCAGGCGATTGATCGCGCACTTGATGAATTGGGGGCGCACAATGATCTGACAATTGTTCGCCAAGTCGGCACGCGCAACGCGCAGAACTTCGAGTTGCTTAAGTATCTGGGGACTCGCCCTAATCCTGTGTTGCTCAAGCGCGGTATGGGTAATACGCTCGAAGAGTTTGTCTGCGCGGCAGAGTACCTCCTTGCCGGGGGCAATCAGGATGTTGCCCTGTGCTTGCGCGGGCATCGACTTGATGATGCACAGGATATGCGCTTTGCGCTCGACTATGAAGATATCCCTCAATTGCAGGCAATGACCTGGCTTCCCATCATCTACGATCCGTCACACTCAACGGGGCTCAAGCAGGCGGTTATCCCTATCGCACGTGAAGCGTATGCGCGTGGGGCGAATGGACTACTTGTGGATGTGCACCCAGATCCTACTCAGGCGCTCTGTGACGCTAAGCAGGCACTTCTTCCCGGTGAATTTGAAGCATTGCACCATCACTGCCTTTCGGCTGCCGCATAAGCGGCAGCCTTTTCTAGCCCTGTACCAAAACCGTCATCCAGCCTTCGCAAAGGCTTCGGCTGGTAAACCTGATGTCTTTGGCCACCTGCCCCGCTGTTATAGCGAGGAGGGAACTTCGGTTTTGGTAGGGAGTTAAAGATACTCCGAAGTTTCCTCGCGCAAAGCGCTCAGAATGACGGAGTATCTATCCCCCGCGGCTTTGCCGCATTGACATTTCTTGAAATTCATGTAATAGTGAACAATTACCAACGCTCTTTTCAGGAGGGAAAATAATGAGCAATTCCAAGCCACAGCTGCATGCGGTCGATGGTGGCCGTACGCAGTTTTACAGCAAACCGACGGTCGAGCAGATCATGCAGCAGTTCGGCGCCACGCGTGAGCAGGCTGAAGCCATGCACAAAGATGTGAGTATGACCGGTGCGCCGGCTGCTCCCATCAAGATGCAGGGCGGCGATGTGAAGACGCGTGTCTACATCGCCATGAACGATCCGATCGCGATCGGCAGGTACAACACGGACGGCGAGTTCAGTCCGATTATCGCCATTCCCCGCAACCACGCCTTCGTGATTCCGGCGCCGGTTCAGCGCCTCGCCGTGAGTATTCGCGGTGGCGAGGGATTGACGGCGTACGTTGGCCAAAAAGATCTGAGCGTGCTTTCCAGCAATGCCATGATCGAGGCCGGCGTGCTGGATGTCATGAGCGATTTCGTTCGTGCGCTGATCGGTACGTTGCATCAGCACACGCACACCGCCCATGACGGGGTGCTGCAGGCCGGCAAGCTGGTGACGACTGCCGTCAAAGATGACCGCGTCGCTGAATTCGACGCACTCAAGGTCATCAAGGTGCAGATCGCCGAACTGCTCAGAGAGCACAAGGATCTCACCAAATTGCTCAAGGCCGACGAGCGCAACGAAACGAACTACTTCCGTGCGCTCGGACAGTTTCATCACTTCGGTCTGGAGCAGTCGCTGCAGCAGTCGCTGATGAGCGGCCTGGTGGCGCTCTGTTGCCTCTCGCGCGTCGACGACAGCATTCGCCAGAAGCTGATCGCGGCGTTGCTGGACTTCTACTACAGCAGTGCTCGTCGCGTCTATAGCGGCGACTCGCAGAAGTCGGCCCACCTCAAGGCGTCACTGGATGCCTTCGTAAGGCTCAACGCGCACTTGCTCAAGATGCAAGAGGCGCGCTAACCTTTCGAATGTGTCTGATTGGTGCTCACGTTCGGCCCGTACAGCGATGTGCGGGCCTTTTTCTTTTCTGTGCCGCACAATTGACAAAAAACCAGTAATGAGATATGGTGGCCTATCCCCCCACGCATCATACGCATACTTGAAAGGAGTTTGTGGATGGGACGACCACGAAAAAACGCACCTCGCTCACTTGTGGGAGAGGCGTACAAAGAAGTGCAGCGACGCATCGATCAAGCATTGTCGCGTGACCACCTGACGAGCTTTGTTGGTCTTTGTGCGCTTGCGCGCATGGACGACTACGGCAAGCAGACCGAGGTGGCAAACGCGATTACGCAGGCATTTGCTGCGGCACGTACCAGACATTCTTTCTATGTCGATCTGGTGCAAAAAAACAGAACAGGTCTTCGATTTGATACGATGCAGCCTCCTCCGCGCGTGAAACGTGAGTGGACGGCCGCCTGGGGCAATTGAATACGAAGACCACAATAGAAAAGCCCGAGCAGGACACACCTTGCTCGGGCTTCACGTTTTTATAAATGCTTTACTTATTGCGAATTGCAATAATAGTAGCGGTAATGATCAGCGCGAATGCTGAGAACGCCATCATTGGGATGGTGATATAGCCAAATTGCAAGACAAAGTAGTTGGTGCATGATGGCGCATACCCCACCAACCCACATGGTGCGGCAATATCAAAGTTTGGAAAGAGAATTTTTTGCACCTGCAAGAAATAGTGATATGCAGCAATACCGGCGCCAATGATTGAAAGCGTGAGTGCGTACGGGAGAATCGTCTTTTCTTTACGATAGAGCGCGAGTCCAAAGAGAATAACAAGTGGATACATAAAGATGCGCTGGAACCAACAAAGTTTGCATGGATTGTACTGCGCAATTTCTGAGAAGTATAGACTTCCAAGTGTTGCGAGGGTGCTGACCGTAAGACCAATGCTGAGTACATGAGATTTAAGCGCGCTCAGATATTTCTGTACAGTAGCGTGTTTACGCAGTTGCGGAATAATAAGCGCAAGTAGCGTGCCAGCAAAGATGATGTTTGCCGCAATGGTGAGTACTGAGTAGAACTGCGTGACGTAGAATGTTAACTGCATACGGTTGAATTAGGGAATTAAGGTCATTTTGTTTAATTGTGATGCACGATAATGACATCACCATCTTGCACCTCGTAGTCCTTCCCTTCGGTGCGGACAAGGCCCTTGTCTTTGCAGCCAACCCAGCCGAGCTCCACAACCTTGTCCCATGGAGCAACTTCGGCACGGATAAATCCCTTTTCAAAATCAGAGTGGATCTTCCCCGCTGCTTGTGGGGCCTTGGTTCCACGCGTAATCGTCCATGCGCGCGTTTCTTTTTCGCCGGCAGTAAAGTAGGTGATGTAATTAAGAATAGTATACCCCGCTCGAATCAATTGGTCGAGACCTTTTTCTTGAATACCAAGCTCAGTCAAAAATTCTTGGGCCTCTGCATCTGAAAGATCCGCAAGTTCTGACTCGAGCGATGCGCATAAGATGACAACATGCTCTGGATTGACGTCAATCTGAGCTTGCTTGATGAGCTCTTCTTTTGGCTGTGTGATCTGACTTTGGTCAACGTTGAGTACGAAGAGTTCTGGCTTACGCGTGAGCAGTGGTAGCGCAATGAGGGCTTTTTCATCTTCTTCATCAAGCTCAACGGTGTTGGCCATCTTTCCTGCCTCAAGTGCCGGAAGCAGTTTCTCGAGCGCTGAGAAGAGTGCCTTGTCGTCTTTCTCCGCATTTGCAGCTTTAACTGCTTTTTGCAGGGATTGGTGCTTTTTCTGTACTTGCTCGAGGTCTGCTAATATGAGTTCAGTACGGATAATTTCAAGGTCATCTTTCGGGCTTACGCGCCCCTCAACATGTGTAATATCTGAAGAGTTGAAGAGTCGCAAAATATGACAAATTGCGTCAGTTTCCCTAATATTACTTAAAAACTTATTTCCAAGACCTTCGCCCTTTGAGGCTCCTTTCACAAGCCCCGCAATATCTACAAAATCAACGGTTGCGTATAATGTTTCACGTGAAACATTTTTCTTAGTGAGTGCGTCAGCTCGATGATCAGGAACTTTCACACAGCCAACGTTTGGCTCAATCGTGCAAAATGGATAATTTGCCGCATCAACTTGTGATTTTGTGAGTGCGTTGAAGATCGTTGATTTCCCGACATTTGGTAGTCCTACAATTCCGACAGATAATGACATAGATATAAATAGTTTATGAGGTCTTTTCTTGCTCAAATATGCCTCAATTATATGCTTTT
This sequence comes from uncultured Gammaproteobacteria bacterium, assembly GCA_964425425.1. GTDB lineage: Bacteria > Patescibacteriota > Patescibacteriia > CAIXNZ01 > JADLGS01 > CAYRMM01. The sequence continues at coordinate 7,404 of CAYRMM010000029.1, forward strand.
TAAGCACTTCAGTCAATGGCCTCGGGAAACCGAAATGTTTCACGTGAAACAATTTAAACACAAAAGCCGCACGAGGCGGCTTTTGCGAGTGATAAAACTTTTGGCGAAGTTTATCTACTTGTATTATATATGACGTAAGACCTATGTCAAGTGTTACAGCGGAAAATTGTTTCACGTGAAACAATTTTCCGAAAGTGCTCTATAAATGTTTCACGTGAAACAATTCTTACTTAACAAGCCACAAAATGTTTCACGTGAAACAATTTGAATCTCTGTTCCCTTTACTGTAAGGTTACTAGTTTTTTCTTTGGCTAGTAATTTTGAGGAGATCTTGGGGGTAGGGGAGTTGTGTTGAGAAAAATGTTTCACGTGAAACATTTTATGAATTTTTTATTCTAGCCTTTAATTCGTATCGGGCAGACCCTGTTTCAACCCGGAGGGTTGTAAGGGTTTGCGACATGAGTGGCTTCCATGG
>CAYRMM010000030.1:0-7830 GCA_964425425.1 uncultured Gammaproteobacteria bacterium
CAACGACAATGCGTGGCAAAACAAACACCTCATATCCGATGTTATTGACGACGAGTATGAGCGAAGACTCGCCCTGCGCTGCAATTGTTCCTTTAATATAAGCAATCATATGTACCCATTGTACGCTATCACCCCCAGACAATCAAGATAGCACCTTCCTTGACAATTCAGGCACTTCCTTGTAAGCTAAGGCTAGCTCCAAGAAGCGAGGTCAGCATGAACGCACAATTGACCCTGCACACCAACGTGGATCGAGCTACACAAGCTCATGGCGCTCCGTACGGCGCGCATCTTGCTACCATTGTCGTGTTCGATGCCTTTGGCAACATCATACTGCGCCACAAGGAGCAGTTTCGCAAAGGCCCGACACATGCGTTGGAACTCCCCTGGGTAACTACTCACCATCGGGTTGGCCAACACGCAGTACGGCTTCGTGTCGCGCACAAGTACCGGATGCCCTTGGACATCACGGAGTACGCCGGGATTCTGCGCGCGAACAATACGGTCTTTCATCTCTATCGAGCGAACATCCTCGGTGAGCTGCCCGAGCATTGCGTTCGGGCACCCCATCGTCTGTTCGACGACATGAAATACCTGCACAAGTTCACGCTCAACGGCGCGAACTACATCACTTCATCGCTTGCCTTTCGGGTCATCAAACTCATGGCAGCGCCTCGGGACAGTAACGTCTTGTACGTGCTGTAACGGCCAAGCCCTCGATCGCTTTCAGCGTCGAGGGCTTTTTACATTGCTGTTTTTTTCTTTTATCGCTGCTCAATACCGATCCAGATACTCAGTCCATTCACATCAAGTTCTCGTCCGGTCGCTATCTCAGCGCGCTGCGCAAGCAATTCATCTGCCTTTACCTGTTCTTGAAGATCATTGGCTCGTTGTGCAAATAATTCCTGTAATTCAGGTGCTGTCGTTTCGTAGTATAGTGTAATGCGGTCAGCTGGCGTCAACTGTAATTCTTTACGATAGCTATTGATATAACGTGTCAATTCACGAACATCTCCTTCTTGGCGCAACTCATCCGTCAACTCAATGTCAAGTGCAACGGGATACTGTTCGTCCTCATGCACAGCAATCGTTGCTGATGCTGCAGGCAATGCCGCGACCACCTCAACACGCTGCACATTCACTTCATCGGCGATAATTGCATGGTACGCTTCAGGTAATGATTGTTTGGTCATATACGCAACGCCCAACGCCTGGCGAATCTTCATGCCCGTTTGCGCTCGCAATGCTAATATTTTTTCAATCACTGCGCGTGCCGCTGCCATGTCACGAACAATATCTGTATGAATTTGTAGTGGCTTGACCTCTGGCCAATCTTCTAAATGCACAGATTCTCGAGGTCCTTGGAGCTTCTGGTATAGTTCATCCGCAATAAACGGAATAATAGGTGCAATCACCTTTGAGAGAGTCAAGAGTACATAATATGTTGTGTTGAGTGCGTATTCCTGCTCCTCTACTCCAAATACACCTTTCAATCGATCCCGATTACGCCGAATGTACCACGTTGAAAGCTCGTCAATAAATTCACCTATGAGTCGGGTACCCGTCGTTAAATCATATACATCAAGATATTGCGTCACTTCCTGAGTAAAGAGATTAAGCTTTGAGACAATCCAACGGTCAAGAATATTTGGAGACTCCATTAGTTCATTGTGCTGTTTATGAGTTGTACTTAATTCATAAAATGAATAAACATTCCACAACAACATAATTACTTTTCGAAATACGTCAGCTTGATCTTTGTCAGCATAGCGAAGGTTCTCTCCTTTCATCAAAGGAGATGCCATCAAGTAATAGCGCATCGAATCAACCCCATATTGATCAATAAGCACTTGGGGGGACGTAAAATTCTTCTTCGATTTTGACATTTTTTCGCCATTCTCTGATAGAATTGTGCCAGTGGTTACAGCATTTACAAACGATGGTTTGTCAAAAATTGCCGTTGCTAATACATGCATCGTATAAAACCAACCACGCGTTTGTGCTATATATTCACTGATAAATTCAGCTGGGTAATTTTTTTCAAAAAATTCTTTATTCTCAAAAGGATAGTGCACGCTTGCCCATGGCATTGACCCTGATTCAAACCAGCAATCAAAAACCTCGGGGATTCGTTTAAATACCCCTCCCTGACCACCCTCCCATTTTATTTCATCAATACCTGGGCGGTGCAGATCTTTGATTGTCATGCCCGAAACTTCCTCTAATTCAGCGATGGATCCTGCAACAAAAATTTCTTTTGTCACATCATTCACCCAAACTGGTAGGGGATTACCCCAAAACCGTGATCGTGAAATATTCCAATCAGGAGCAGTTTCCAAACCTTTGCCAAAACGCCCGTGTTTGAGATGCTCAGGATACCAATTAATCGCTTCGTTAAGTTGAAGCATGCGGTCTTTGATTTTATGGACCGCAATAAACCAAGCAGGCTGTGTTTTATATATCAATTTTGTGTCACATCTCCAGCAAAAGGGATATTCATGTTTAATATTTTTACGAGCCACCAAATTGCCTTTCAACTCAAGAGCATCTATAACATTATTATTAATGTTCCAGACATTTTTATCCTTAAATTCAGCGACTATTGGGAGAAATTTCCCCTGGGAGTCAACTGTTTCAAAAAAATCAAGATCATACTCTTTACCCAACCGATAATCATCTTCTCCAAAGCTGGGCGCAATATGCACTAATCCTGTCCCCTCTGTAATTGTAACAAAATCACCGCCTACAACTGTATATGAGAGTGGTTGAGTTGCTCTAAAATGATTAAAAATGGGCGTATACCTCTTACCTACAAGTTCAACCCCTTCTATTCTGTGTACAATTTGAATTTCACCAAGAACCTCGTGCAATCGCTCAATGAGATCTTCGGCGACAATAAAGATTCCGTGTTCTGTCTTTATTTTTGCATAGATTAATTTTGGATTAACTGCAACTGCAGCATTTGCCGGAAGCGTCCATGGCGTTGTCGTCCAGACCAAGAGAGAAACGGGTTCATCGTCGACAAGTGGAAAACGCACATAGACAGATGGATCTGTAACGATTTTGTAACTATTATCCATCGCGATCTCAAAATTAGAGAGTGGCGTTTCACATCGAGGGCAGTATAGTGATATTCGAGTGTCTTGATAGACGAGATTCTTTCCCCATAATTGTTTAAAACCCCACCATACTGACTCCATGAAGTCATGGTCCATCGTTTTGTAGTTATTTGTGAAATCGACAAAACGACCTATTCTCTCAACTACTTTTTCCCATTCTTTGTCATACTTTAAAACCGACGCTTCACATGCATTACAAAATTTATCAATTCCATACTCTTCTATTTCTTTTTTCCCTGAAATACCAAGCTCTTTTTCAATAAGATTTTCAATCGGTAATCCATGGCAATCCCACCCCCATCGGCGAAGCACCCGATAACCTCTCATTGTTTTGTATCTGCCAACAACATCTTTTGCCGTTGATGCTAAGATATGCCCATGGTGCGGAAGTCCGGTCGCGAATGGAGGCCCGTCATAAAAAACAAAATCATCAGCACTTTCTCGTTGCTGAATAGACTTCTCAAAGATACTGTTTTCCTTCCATTTTCTGAGGATTTCCTCCTCCATCTCCGGGAAATTTTTTTTATCGTGCATTGGCAAATTAACAAGAATTCTTATGCTAGTGTAGCTAATTAGTTGAAAAATGTCAAAATACGTTATAATGACTTTAAATTGATTGATTATCTATTTTTACCGAAAATATGTCATCAAGTACTGCTCCCAAAATAGCGAAAAATTTACAGATGCTATTCTCAAATCTTGAAGAAGCATCAAAGAAACCCATTACTCAGAAGCTCCCCCCAGCCCTCAAACCATTATCCGTAATTCAGGCAATGTTGGATGCTTATCAAAAAGAAGGGCGTCATCTTTTATTTCACACAGCTGCTGTCATTGAATCAGTAAAAATTATGTCAAACGCTATTAATATGACAAGTCGTGAAAAAAGGCTTGCATTATTAGCAGCTCTATATCACGACGCAGCAAAAATAAATTTCACTTATTTAAAAATTAAAGACCCAATCATTGCTCAACTCCTGAACAAAAAATATGGCCACAGCCTGGCAATCCAGAGATTATTTCTTTATTTCAAAATTCCTGAATTAGCTAAAGCGGTTCGCCATAATTCTCCTGATTTTTTAGCGGACTATACTCAAAAAAATATTACTCGCCCCCAGCTTCTCCTTAATATTGCCGACCGAATTGAGTTTTTTGGAGGTCCTTTAAGGGGTAATTCAAAGAAATCAATTGCATTCAATAACCTTGCAGAAGAAGCTTCAATTAAAATTATAACCGATATTTATACAAGTTTTTTACTCGGCAATTATTCCAAAATAAATCAATATCCCTTCATACTGAAAGATAAGATGCAAAAAAAGACCCTCGTCATTGTTGGAAGATTTGATAGCAAATATCATGCTCCTTGGGGCGTATTTCAAGACACTTCTTCTGGATTAAAAATTAGTCAAGAAATGAGTCTTCTTGGTTGGCATTCTATAATTATGCATCGAAGTAATTATCCAAATTGGAAAAAAAACAACATAACCGTACGAAATCTTAATGGGAAGGGAAAGGCAACCTCATTTTTCCCTCTACTCCTCCCAACACTTAAAAAGGCTGATATGGTTATCGTAGAAGGGTGGACAGAATTAATGCCATTCATATCAAATAAAATAAAGAATGCGTCTATTTTTACTTCTATTATATTTCGCGGAATGAAGGGAGGAAAACTCTCTACCTCTCGAGCAGTATCAGCCGCTTCTGCTGATGAGATTTGGGGGGTGTCCAAAAAACAAATCGAAGTGATTGAAAAGTCTTTAAAACATTTAGGCATTAAAACTAGCGTAAGATTAATAAGTAATGGCATTGATCCTCAAATCTTCAAAATAAACCCAGCAAAAAAAAGAATTCCTGGGAAGGTAGTTTATGTTGGGGCTCTAGTTCCAGAAAAAGGGGTTGACCTCCTTGTCAAAGCGATGAGAAGAACTATTAAAGTTTTCCCTCATGCAAAACTGCACCTGATTGGGACATCGGATATGTATGGGGCTTCTTTAAAAAGTTTTGATGCTGCTGATAACAATAACATCATCCTCCATGGACAACTTACACATAGAGAAATTGCCCATCACTTGCAATCAGCCCATATAACGGTTTTATTTTCTAAGCCAAATCTCTTCGAAACCTTCGGAAAATCAATCGAAGAAGCAAAGGCCTGTGGTAGTAGATTTTTAGTTTCTAAGAGTGGGGCTTTACCAGAAAGAATAGAAAGTCCATCGGACGGCAAGATAATTCATCCTTTGACCATACAAAATATATCAAATGCTCTAACTGAAGAATTAAATAAAAAACCAACTCGTAGAAAGATCTATCACCCTAAATACACATGGAGATTAACTGCTATTGAAATTATTACCGCATACTTAGAGTTTTTAAGAAATAACATTTCTAAAAATGACATCTAGTAACTTTAACTACAACCACGAACAACAGCTCCGTCACTGGGAACAAGAACACAAAAAAGGAGCTATCCATCTTAGTAAAGATGCTACAAAAGAGAGTTTTTTTGCTCAAAAAACTCTCAGATACTTGAATGTTACCAAAAATAAATATCTTCTTGACTTAGGTTGCGGCGCGGGAAATGACGCTTATTTTTTTGCACAAGAAGGATTTTTTGTTTCTGCATTAGATTTTTCAAAGACGATCATAAGTGGCAACAAAAAACGCTACACGCATGAAAATTTAAAATTTTTTCAAATGAATATTTTAAATTTTTCATCGACAAAAGAAAAAGCGTGGGGAACAGTTTATGCAAAAGGAAGTTTGCATTACTTCACTGATCTCCAATTAAACGATATCTTTAAAAAGATATTTGAAAACTTATCTCCTAACGGAATTTTTGCTATGTTAGGAAAATCAATTCATGATCCAATCTATGGGATGGGGGAGGAAATTATTGGGGAAAAAGACATGTTCAACATTGGTGGAAGATATAGAAAATTTCTTAACAAAACAAAAATTGATGCGGAGCTACAAAAAATTGGCTTTATTATTCTGGATAGCGCAAATGCTGAGAGAACCTTATATGGACATCGATCGAATTGTCTAGAAATTATTGCTCAAAAACCCTCCACACCTTAATCAAGCAATTCCGCCAAAAGGGTCGTGCCCCGCTGGGCATACTCACTCAATCCCAAGTTCTCTTGCTGAAGGATATAGTCGGCAAGTGTCGCCTGCCAATCGTCTCCATGAGCGTATTGGAGGCGTACATAGGCCTCAAGTACGGCAAAATACGCATCTTCACGCTCCCAAGCATCATCAAGCTGTAACCAGGCGTAATTTTCATACGCCCATGCAATAAATGTCGGGTCATCCAACCCTTGATACAACGTATCAGCAATCTGTTGCTGGGCTTCATCATAGGTAATCCCTGTATATGCGTGTTCGGGAATACGATCAGCAATGGGGGTCAGCAACCGCTGCACTTGCTCATCTGCAGTCTGCGGATCAAAGGCAAAGTCCTGCACGTCATAAGCGGGACGCATTGCGAGCGTGATGGCGCTGGAACGGCTTGCTAAATCAAACGAGGCAACAGCATCCACCAGCTGCTGTGCCTGCCCAAAACTGAGGTCCGTGTCAGAAAATGAGAAAATAACACGCTTGAGTGAGTCGCCTAATTGCGTATTGAGATTGGGAACATACTCAACTAAGAGTGTTTTGATAAAGTTAGAATGATTGCGCGCGCGTTGCGGCTCACCAATCGCATATCCCTGACGATGGCGCAGCCACTGCAAGGTTTCGGTTGCCGGTAATCCAATCGAACGTAGCACGCCCAAGGTCTGTGCAAAGCCAACCATAACGACATAGTCAGCTTGCTTACCAAGCAACCGTTCGATGCGTTCAATACCATACTCAATCCCTACAATGCCACAAGAATTTGAAATATAATACTCCGTTTCCGCATATGGACCTCCCGGCAGTGGTGCGTAGGTACCACGTGGCACAGCAGTAATACTTACTGTCCGAGTGTTTTGGTTAATCTCAACAAACTGAATAGCATCACAGTGCGTCACATCCTCACCCAAACGGCGATCAAGCCCCAAGAGCAATACGCGTGCAATCCCATCGTCGCCAAACACGTCAGCACTTTCTTCGTGCTCATACTTCTCAGCGCGCGCCGCAAGCAATGAATCGATCTCTGGATTATATGATGAAACCTTTGTCTGTTGTTTGATCATCATAAAAAAAACTACTACCCCAAGAACGAGTAGAGCTACCCCAATGATAATCCAATGAGAGCGGCGAAGTTTCATATCACATACTTTAAAGCAAAGCGCTGATAAAATCAACCTTGCAACAACGAAAAAACCCACGAAAAATTCGTGGGTCTCTATTGGGTGGTGGACCCGACAGGACTCGAACCTGCCACCTCCTGCGTGCAAAGCAGGCGCTCTACCAGATGAGCTACGGGCCCCTATGTTCTATTCAAGTAAGAATAGTTTACTATAAGGCAGGGTAAGAGTCAAGAGTCAGGACGACCCTGGGGATATTGATTGAAGCGCCTTTTTCCTATACAATAACAGCACTTTGCGTTATGCCCAAATGGTGGAATTGGTAGACACGCAGGCTTCAGGTGCCTGTGCTCGCAAGAGTGTGAGGGTTCGAGTCCCTCTTTGGGCACCACAATAGAACTCAGAGGGTTTTACCCAGTCGAATGACTGGGCGAGTCCCTTCTTGGGCACGCACTGTACTCATCCCCCAGGGGTGGGTTTTTTGA
>CAYRMM010000031.1:0-7692 GCA_964425425.1 uncultured Gammaproteobacteria bacterium
ATCGAGCTCCCCTTGAGGCGACCGGTAGTCCTACCGGCCGTTTTTTACTAAGCAAACGCTTATGCCACGATCACGCGCAAAAGAAATAGAAGCACTTCACGAGGAGCTTGTTGAACGCAAGGCTAAGATTGAGGGCCACCTGCGAGATTTTGAAGAAGGGAAAGAAGCTCTTCAGGAGTACAACGAGACCAATGATGTGAACTCTAAAAATGATGAGAGTGCGGGGGAGGTTACCGAAATCTTTACCGATAAAGAAATCGTTGCGTCACTTGAAAAAACACTCAAAGATATTAATCAGGCACTTGCCGTGATGGAAAAGGGTGATTATGGTATCTGTAAGTATTGCAAAAAAGAAATCCCATTAGGGCGCTTGAAGGTGCGTCCTGTCTCAACCTCGTGTGTTGACTGCAAATCCCAGTTTACAAATTAAACTGGGATTTGTTATACTGAACTTATTAGTAACTGTACGAATCCATGCCGTATACGTACAAAGAACCATGGCAACGCAACTTCTTCATCATTTTGATGACTGGATTTGTATTTTTTGTTGTTGAGTATATTGCGAAGGCGTTAGCTGTGCGGAATTTAGCTGATGGTGGAGTCGAGCTCTCCTCGCTCATTTCTTTGCGCTTTGTCCCTAATACGGCGATGGCATTTTCTCTCCCTGTGCATCAAGGTGTTATCATCTTTTTGGCAGGGTTAATCTTATTGGCATTGGTGCGGTACTTTTGTATCTGTAGCCGTGATGGGTTGTATGGGCATGTCTGGGCGTTAAACTTTATTATTTGGGGAGCATTTAGTAATTTGTACGACCGTATTAATCGTGGATTTGTGGTTGATTATATTGATATTGGTATGTGGCCGGTCTTTAATCTCGCTGACCTAGCAATTGTCGCGGGTTTTGTCGCGTTGTTGGCGCTCATTGCCCACGAAGAACGCAAGATGGCCTATCGGCCACTGGAAGCCCTGTCGTAAGCCTTGGTGTGGATAGTGATGTCAGTACGGTGCTGACATTTTTTATTTGAGCAAACTCGTGAGCAGTAGTGCTGTTTGTGCGATACTGAGTATATGACTATCACGCTATGCTCATAAAACTTCACTCACTCGAATTACAAGGCTTACAGGGGACACCCGTTGAGGTTGAGGTGCATGTTGGCCGGGGGAAACCGGCGATGCATATCATCGGCTTGCCAGATGCGGCTATTTCAGAAGCACAGTTTCGAGTTCGCACTGCGCTCAAAAATTCTGATCTTGGGTTTCCCTATGATCGCGTCATTGTTATTAATCTTGCTCCTGCCGATATCCCCAAAGAAGGAAGTTCGTATGATATGGCGCTTTGCTTGGGAATTCTTTTGTCGGCATTGGGGATTGCGCATACGTATGAACAGAGTATCTTTGTCGGTGAAGTATCGTTAGACGGGACATTTCGACATGTCAAAGGGATTTTGTCGTTATTGGACGAGGCGCGTAAGCATGGCTTCACTACGGCCTTTGTGCCGGCGGTTGATGCTCCTGAGGCGTCGCTCATGCGCGGCATCACGGTCTATCCTGTGCGGCATGTACGTGAGCTGTTTGCTCATATTTTGGGCAAAGCGCAATTGAGTGCGTTGACGCCACAGGCCGGCTTTGAAGAGCCCGCACAGGCGCTTTATGATATGGCAGCAATCAAAGGACAGGTGCAGGCAAAGCGTGCGCTGGAAATTGCCGCCGCTGGCTCGCATAATATCTTATTAGAAGGGCCGCCGGGATCAGGTAAAACACTTCTTGCAAAAACGATGACCTCTCTACTCCCCCCATTAACAGATGAGGAGATGCTTGAGGTGATTAAGATTTATTCAGTGGCAAATAAGTTGCATGCCACGCAGCAGCGTGTGAAGCGACGGCCATTTCGCGCACCACATCACACCTCATCAGCAATTTCTCTGATTGGTGGGGGACGTATTCCGCAACCAGGAGAAATCACGCTTGCGCATCGAGGAATCCTCTTTTTAGATGAATTTCCTGAGTTTCCGCGCGTTGCCCTCGAGACGTTGCGACAGCCCCTGGAAGATGGCGTGGTGACTATTTCGCGCGTCGAATCATCACTTACCTTTCCCGCCCAATTTATGCTGGTTGCTGCCATGAATCCATGTCCTTGCGGATATTTCGGTGACGGAGAGCGTGAATGCACCTGCACGCAGTATCGACGTGAGCAGTACCAGTCAAAAATTTCAGGTCCCCTGTTGGATCGCATCGATTTGCACGTTCAGGTGCCGCGTATTCCTTTGCATGAGCTGTATACGGATGAGCGTGCGGAATCCTCCGCCGTTATTCGTGAGCGTGTCGTGGCAGCTCGACTCCTCCAGACACATCGTTTCGCAAATAGTAGCACAACGCATAATGCGTATATGACGCCTGATGAACTGGATCGTTTTTGTTCGTTGAGCGATGAATGTATTGAGCTGCTCGAGCGCGCTACACAACAATTGCATCTCTCAGGGCGCAGCTATGCTCGGCTGCTGAAAGTTGCTCGGACGATTGCTGACCTTGATTCCTCTGAAGATGTGCAGCCTCATCATGTGCTCGAGGCGCTGCAGTATCGACGGTAATACAAAAAACAGCCATGAGGCTGTTTTTGTGGAAAAGCATTGATTAGTATCCGGTGACCCAGGCAAATGGATTAAGACGTTTTCCACCTACGCGGACCTCAAAGTGCAAGTGTGAACCTGTTGAGCGTCCAGTTGATCCCATCTCACCCAAGATATCACCTTGCGCAACCTTTTGCACCTGTTGGACATAGATACGCTGGAAGTGGGCGTAGAGCGTGTGCGTGCCGCCACCATGGTCGACAATCACATGATAGCCATACCCATAGTTAAGATATTGGACGCGAGTAACGACACCGTCACCTGCGGACCAGATCATATCACCAAATTCACCGTCAATATCAAGCGCGGTATGCGCCCAGTGATAGTACTGTGAGATGCGGCGTGTCGTGGTTGGCCAGATTAAGCCACCATCGTTTTTTTCCACGGTTGGTTTTTCGAAGATCTGCTGAACGGGCGCGATCTTGGTAGGTTGAATTGGTGCTGGTGCGCGATAGGGCTTTCCGTTGGGAAGCATCAAGATTTGCCCAGATGAAATATCGGATGCATCGGCAAGTTTGTTGAAGTCAATAATGTCATCAACCTCAGCGTCATATTTTTTGGCGATAGCGTTAATGCTATCACCTGATTTAACGGTGTACACGATACCATCAGTCGGCGGGATATCAAGATTTTGCCCTGGCGTGAGATATGACCGTGCGGTCATATTGTTTGCCCATAAAAGCGTGTTGGTCGAGAGTCCAAATTTCGCCGCAATACCTGATACGGTGTCGCCGCTTTTCACGACGTAATTCACGATCTTGTCGCGTTTTGTCTTTGACGCTTCAACTGAGGTAATGCCTGTTGGAGCGACGGCACCACCTTGCGTAATAGCGGCAAGATTTTCCGTTGTCTCAGTTCCAACAATGGGGTTTTCAGGCGTGACAAATTGCGGCGTTTGGGCTGACATCAAGAAGTCTTCTGCAAAGTATGAGGTTGTCGCGTCGCCGGGAGTAACCGTTTCTTCGATATAAAAATCTCCAAAGTCAGCACCTTTAACAAGCGCGAAGAGAATCGAGCGTTCACCAAAGCTCTCAGCGCGTGTTTCTTGCACCTGGTAATTGAGGAATACGATGAGGACAGTGATAATACCGACGATGACGTGTGTGACGTACCGATTCAAAAAGGGAACGAGATATTTGTTTTTAACCGGACCGATGATGCGATCGATGATTTTATTCAGCTTGAGAAGAAGTTGGTAGAGCGGAATGATGGCAACGCGAACAAGCGGTACAAGGACGCGCTTGAGCGGCTGGGCAATGTATCGCGTGGAGAAATTAAAAAATGACTTAAGCAAAGCGAATAAGCCATTAAGCCCTACGATAAGGAAGTGTATGACGATTTTTTTCACGGAACGACTAATAGCCGTATTCCTTGTATCAGCGTGCCAGAGCATATCCATCCCCCTGGATGAGGCTAGTATTAGCCTGAATATACCCTTCTTATCCCTCATGGAGGAGGTATAAGGGGAAACATGCTGATGTTTATGTGCCACGACACTATAGCATATCGCCCTAACGAGTCAAGCGTCTTTTGGTAGTAGATAGTATAGCATATTTTCCCGGGCGTTGGCATGGCGGACGTAAAAACCCCTCGAAAAGAGGGGTTTTTAGTGTCGGACAACATCAAGTTGTTCGGCATCTTTGAGTTCAATTGAGAGGAGTTGAGAAACACCATCGTCACGCATCGTCACGCCGTAGAGTAACTGAGCCTCGCTCATGGTTGCTCGCGTATGCGTAATAACGATGAATTGCGTTGATGATGAAAGATCCTTGAGAATTGAGGCGAAGCGCTGCGCGTTTGATTCGTCGAGTGCCGCGTCCATTTCATCGAGCAAGACAAATGGTGAGTTGTTGTTTGCGATGATTGCCGAGATAAGGGCGATTGAGGTCAGGGCACGCTCACCACCGGAGAGCATGTTGATCGAGTTAATCTTTTTTCCGGGTGGTTCGGCGATGATCTCAATGCCGTTGTAACTTTCCTTCTCCCGCTCTTTGATTTTCTTAGTGATACGTTCAACAGTTGCGGTTGCACCATCTGCTGTTGGTTGTTGTTCGCCTGCTTGCTCTGCTGATGGTTTTTCGTCGTCGAGCGTCACTTTTTTGAGTTCGGCGCGTCCTCCGTTGAAGAGCACTTTGAAGTACTTTTGGAACTCGCGGTTGATTTCCTTGAAGGCTTCATCAAACTGCTTTTTGATCGTTTGATCAAGCTCCTCGATGATCTTTTCCATGCTGACGATCGCATCTTCCAGGTCTTTGGTTTGCGTCGTGAGGAATTCATACCGCTCTTTGATTTCGGTGTACTCATCGATTGTTTCTTGATCAATACCACCGATAATCTCGAGCTGCTTTTTGAGCTGGTGAATGGTCTGATGAGCCTCTTCTTCACTGATATCAAGCGCACGGAGTGCGAGGGCTTCCTCAAGCGCGATAACCTCCTTAATTGCAAGACCCTCTTCGAGAATTTCTTTTTCTAAATCCTCGATGCGAATGGAGTGTTTCGCGACTTCGATGTTCACATTATTGAGCTGCTGTGAAAGACGATTGAGTTCTGATTGGAGCGTCTGATTTTCCTTTTGGAGATTCATGAGCTCCGCCTTCTTCTCTTCTTCCGCCTCGTTAAATTTCTCAATCTTTGCCTCGACAGCCGCAATGTCACGATCTAGGAGGGCAATTTTTGCCTGCAGTTCGCTCAACTGTCGTTCGATTTCAGCGACAAGCGTTGTTTCGTTTGATTGTGAACGAGCAAGGGTAATTTCATTATCAATTTTTACGAGCTCTTCATCGGTTGCCGTGATTTGGTCTGCGATGAGACGTTCCTTTTCTCGAGCAGTCTGCTCAGTGAGTCGGAGTTGCGCAAGTGTTGTCGTGACGTGGTTCTTCTGCTCGATGAGTTGCTCCAACTGTGCTTGCAGATTCTCGAGGTCGTTTGCTTGCAGTTTTTTATGCGCGTGCAGAGATTCCATGTAGACAGCGAGCTTGGCAGTGATGGCGCGTGCTTGATTGCGCACGTCTTCGATGCGCGTCAGATCAGTAAGATTCATGAGTGCTTCAAGCAGCTGGTTTTGCATCTCATGAATTTCACGTAAGTCGTCTTCTTCATCAAATGAGCCGACGTTTGATTCTTTGATTGCTGCCAGTTCGTTTTTGACGGTGAGGATGCGTTTTTCGATTCGTTCAAGCTCATCGTGCCGTTCTTTAACACGCTGTGCTTCTGATTGCGCGTTGAGTTGCGTGCTTTTGAGCGTATCTTTGAGTTCTTTCAGCTCTGCTTGGAGTTCGTCGCGTTTGTTGTTGAGCCAGACGAGATTGGATTGGCCGCCCTTTTGGTACTCAGTATCCTTTTTCGCCTTAATCAAGGCTTCGTCGCGGAGCAAGAGATTTTTCTCTTGCATGAGCTGGTTGTATTCTTTCTGCAGCTGCTCAAAGAGGGATTGACGGGAGTCCCCGGTATAGACCGCGTTCATCTGTTGCTGCACGGCGTCGATCTTTTTTTGTAATTGAGCAACGGTTGCCTCCAACTCCTTTTTTGAGGTAGCGCTTGTTGTGACGAGTTCTTGCAGGTGAGTGTGCAGGTAGTGGTAGTACTGTGTCTGAATCACCTTGAGTTCTTGTTCAATCTGTTCGCGCTTTTCAAGTTTGGCAACTTGGCGCGCGAGTGATTTGAGGCGGGGCTCAAGTTCTTTGATGGTTAATTCTGTTTGCGCAAGATTTTCACGAGTAGCCTCAAACTTGTTAAGCGTTTGTTGACGTTTGATCTGATACTGCGTGACACCGGCAGCTTCTTCAAAAAAGGCTTTGCGTTCTTGTAATGATGCTGAGAGCACGGAGTCAGCCATACCTTGCCCGATGACGGCATAGGTGCGCTGCCCAAACGATGCCTGAGCAAGCATCATGAGGATGTCTTCGCGACGGACTTTGTTTTTGTTCAGTAAAAATTCAGCTTCACCATCACGAAAAACGCGCCGTGAGATTTCAATTTCCGTCAGTTCAATGCCACCTGCTTTGTCTTCATTATTAATGCGCAAGGTGACTTCCGCGTAGTTCATACGGTGCTTTTTCGCGGAACCAGAAAAGATCACGTCATCACGTGATTTTCCGCGGAGCTGTTTAGCGCTTGATTCTCCCAGCACCCAACGAATCGCGTCAGCAATATTTGATTTTCCCGAACCATTCGGGCCCACAATAGCGGTGATACCCTTGTTGTTTGGGTTTGGCTTTGGGAACGTCAGTACCGTTTTGTTGGCAAACGACTTGAAGCCAATAATCTCAATTTCCTGTAAATACATGATACTAATGCTACTCAAGATGCCTCTAGTATATCATGGCGTGCTCGTTTGGGGTAGAGATGTGCGGGTTGACCCTAGGGAGATATCATGGTAGATTAAACAGGCTCAGCAGGAGGTGAAATCATGACCGAGCAGATTACCGGCAAGTGCTGGATTATGCGCGCTTCAGGCGTGCCGACGGGGCCGTATGACTCCCCCCAACAGGCCCACAAAGATCTTCGAGAGGGCGATGAGATTATTCCGTTCTTTGAGCCGGCAGAAACGCCAGACGAGCGACGCAAGAACTTTCAGCGTCAGCTCGTACGCAAGAAACTTTTGTCCGAAAAGGACTTTTTCACGCGTTGGGGCGAACGTCCTTAGCGCATCATCAGTGCTCCGTTTTAGGAGGTCGATACGTCGGCCTCTTTTTTAACCCTGTACCCGAACGAAGTGAGTGGTATAGGGTCCCGAAGCTGCTCCGCTCAGCGGAGCGAAGTGAGTGGTACAGGGTTGGTTAATGGTCGATAGTTGATGGTCAATGGGGTGGGGCGTGTAATCGCAGCGCACTCTCTATTTACCATACTCCATTAACCATCTCCCGCGGCTTCGCCGCATTCCCCTTGACTATTCGCTCCAATACAGTAATATACGAAGTATCATATTTATTATTCTCATTGGTTTTTATGCGATTTATTATCGTAATGATTGCTTTGGCGGCACAGGTGGTGCTGGCGCCGATTGCGCAAGCAGACCCGGGACCCCTGGATCAGTATGGCGGGCATGAGTGTCGTCAGCAGTGTG
>CAYRMM010000032.1:0-6143 GCA_964425425.1 uncultured Gammaproteobacteria bacterium
GCTGGGGGTTTCGAGTTTATTTGGGGGTATTTTGCAATCGATGAAGCGCTTCTTGGTGTATTCGTTGGCGCCCATTGTCTATAACATCGGTATTATTTTCGGGGCGTTTGTGTTTGTTCCGCTCTTTGGTGTGGTGGGGTTGGCGTATGGCGTGGTGTTGGGGGCATCGTTGCATCTCTTGATTCAGGTGCCGTCCGCGAGAATTTTAGGGTTTCGATTTGAACCGATTTGGCAACCACGAGATCGTCATGTGCGTGAATTGGTGAAGATCATGGGGCCGCGCACCATGTCGCTTGCGGTGACACAAATTAATTTCGTAGTGATGACTGTCGTTGCCACCATGTTGGCGGCAGGGAGTTTGACGATTTTTAATTTCGCCATGAACATTCAGTCATTCCCACTCGGTATTTTTGGTATTTCATTTGCGATTGCCGCATTTCCAACACTGTGCGAATTAGCCCGGCGCGTTGATAAGAGTGAATTTGTACACTCGTTTGCTAATACGTTGCGACAGATCTTGTTCTTCATGATCCCCATGGCTGCATTATTTATCGTGCTGCGCGCTCAAATTGTCCGCGTCATTTTGGGGGGTGGTTTATTTGATTGGCCGGCAACGATTGCTACTGCCGATGCGCTCGCGATTTTTGCAATCTCATTACCGGCGCAGGCGATTATTCCGTTGCTCGTGCGTGCGTTTTTTGCCTTGAAAGACTCGCTCACGCCATTTATCGTTGCTGCAGTTGCTGTTGCTTTAAATATCTGGCTTGCGTTTGTATTTACACAGCCATTGACTCTATTTGGTATGAATATTGAGATGGGTGTGGGAGGTCTTGCGTTAGCATATAGCGCTGGCGTGTTCTTCCAGCTCATTGTTTTATGGGTCGTGTTGCGTGTTATGATAGGGTCATTGCGTGAAGTAGAGATTTTCCGTTCGTTGGCAAAAATTATCCTTGCAACGATTGTGATGGTTGTGGTGACGCAGTTCATGAAATTTGGTGTCGCGTCATTTTTTGGCACGCAAACGTTTGGTGCGGTCTTGGCGCAAGGATTTATTTCGGGAATAGTGGGGTTGGGAATTTTTGTGCTCGTTGGAATCCTCGTGAACATGGAAGAGTTGACAACAGTACTTGCGTCGCTCAAACGTAAACTCTTGAAGCGCAAAGAATTCTTGGGTGAAGAAGGTATTGATGTGACGGTTGATTAGGGCATGCTCATAATAAAAAAAACGGGGAGCGAGGCTCCCCGTTAGCAGAAAAGAACGTTGACGACCGTCGTTGAGAGCGTGGGAACGCTCTTACTGAGGCAGTGTGGATAGACGCCAAATTGCTCATATTCAGAGCACTGGTCACTGATTTTTTGAGAGACTTGGCCACCGGGCGAATACAGGAAGTATCGTCGGTCTTTGTTGCCTGCCCGCAGATCCAGCAAGTGGTCAAAGATTGATTCACCCTGGTCGTCCACAAAGGGAGCGATAAGGGCGTCGGCATCCGGATGTTGCTGCAGCACGATGAGCCCCTCGCTATAGGAGGGTTTCCAAACCAGACGAACCTGCGGTATGAGCTTTTTGAGATCCACGGCAAGCAAATCGGCGAAGTGCTTACTGGGATCGATAATGAGCACTTTGATCATGAGAATCCCTCCTGTCAGGAGTGTAGCAAAATCAGGTAAAATCGCAAGAGGGACAAGGAATTGATAGAAGTCGTTGGGCATGGTACTATAGGGGTACTCTCGAATCGAACTATGTATACACCACAGAATAATATTCGCAATTTTTGCATTATTGCGCACATTGATCACGGTAAGAGCACGCTCTCTGACCGTCTTTTGGAATTAACGCAGACCGTGACCGAGCGTGAGATGCGCGAGCAAGTGATGGATACCATGGAACTTGAGCAGGAGCGTGGTATTACGATCAAGCTGCAACCAGCGCGTATGCGGTGGAAAGACTACGAGTTGAACTTGATTGATACGCCTGGGCACGTTGATTTTACCTATGAAGTATCACGTTCGTTGGCTGCGGTTGAAGGGGCGCTGTTGCTCGTTGATTGTACGCAGGGGATTCAGGCCCAGACGATCGCTAACTTGTATTTAGCGCTTGAGCAAAATTTAACGATTATTCCGGTGATCAACAAGATTGATCTTCCCAACGCTGATGTTGCCAAGACGAAGCTTGAGATTATGAACCTCTTGGGGTGCGAAGAAGAAGAGATTATTCCGGTTTCGGCAAAGACAGGTGAAAATGTTGAGCAGATTTTAGATGCTATTGTTGATCGTGTGCCGCATCCGGTTGGTCGTGAGGATGCGCCGTTTCGTGCGGTTATTTTTGATTCATTTTATGATGAGTATAAAGGGGTGATTGCGTATGTGCGAGTTGTTGATGGCACGGCAACCAAGGGACAGGCACTTAAGACGCTTGCAACACAGTCGTCGTTTGAAGTTTTGGATTTAGGATATTTACGTCCATTTCTTAATCCCGAGCCTGCATTGCATGCAGGTGAGATTGGCTATATTGTAACCGGACTCAAGGAGGTTGAGGCGTGTCGTGTCGGTGATACGATGACGTTGCGCAGTGCCGAGGTTGAGGCGTTGCCAGGATACAAAGAGGCGGTGCCGATGGTCTTTGCAGGAATCTTCACCAAAGAGGGTGATCAGCACGACGAATTGCGCGAGGCGGTTGGAAAGCTCAAGCTCAATGACGCGGCATTGCAATATGAGCCGGAAAATTCAAACGCATTGGGGTCGGGATATCGCTGCGGATTTTTGGGCTTATTGCATTTGGAAATTTTTCAGCAACGATTGGAGCGTGAATTTGGACTTGAGTTAGTGGTAACGGTGCCCTCAGTCGCGTATAAAGTATCACTCAAATCAGGAGGATTAAAAAAAGACTTGGAGGCAAAATTAAAAATGCGATCAGAGCATGATCAACTGCAGGATCTTGCCGACAATCAGCTGTTTATCAAATCGCCATCGGATTTTCCGGAAGGAAATTTTATTGAACATGTTGAAGAACCGATGATTAAGGCTGATATTGTGGTACCGACGGAGTATATGGGAGATGTGATGCAATTGCTTGCTGAAAAACGAGGTCAGTACATCACGACTGAATATTTATCAACGGATACAACGGGAACTGCTATCGATCAGCGTGTGGTGCTGCATTATAAGGTTCCGCTCGCCATGATTTTGACTGATTTTTATGATAAACTAAAGTCAGCAACATCAGGATATGCTTCGATTAACTATGAGTTTGCCGGATATCAAGAAGCTGATGTGGTGAAGATGGACATTTTGGTTGCGGAAGATCCGGTTGAGTCGCTTGCGATGATTGTGTATCGCGACGAAGCGCATCGTGTTGGGAAAAAAATCGTTGAAACGCTCAAGGACAACTTGCCCAAGCAGCAGTTTGTGCTCAAGCTGCAGGCGGCGATTGGTGGTACGGTGGTGGCGTCTGAGCGATTGTCAGCATTACGCAAAGACGTGACCGCTAAGTTGTACGGAGGTGATGTCACCCGTAAGCGCAAGTTGCTGGAGAAGCAAAAGAAAGGAAAAAAACGCATGATGGAGCAGGGAACCGGCAAAGTCGATATCCCAACCGATGTGTACCTCAAAGTTCTCCGCAAGTAGTAAAGGAGTTGCCATTAACTATCGACCATTGACTATTAACGAGTTTCGTATGAAAAAACACAAACAAACAGCACTGCAAAAAGCATGGACCGTTACGGCAGTAATTATGATTATTGCAATGGTTTTGTTTACGATCTTGCCGTACTTATCAGGATTTGGCGTTTAACGCTTGTTGCGTGGTATGAAAAAACGATGGATTGTGCGTGAGCCGATTTCGGCAACGCTGCTCGAACAGTTTCCCGAGGTGCATCCGGTGGCGATGCAGTTATTAGCCAATCGCGGCATTGTTACGGAAGATGCGGTTGAGCAATTTTTGAATCCGGATTATGAGCAGGATACGCATGATCCTTTTTTGTTTGCTGACATGCAGCGTGCGGTGGATCGTATCATGACGGCGATTGTGAGGGGTGAGAAGATTACCGTGCACGGTGATTATGACGCTGACGGTGTCTGTTCGTCGGCGATTATCGTGAGTACACTCCGCGATTTAGGAGCAACGGTTGATGTGTATATTCCACACCGTGAGAAAGAAGGATATGGTCTTAATGCGGCAACGGTGCAGTATGTGCATGAGCAGGGTACAACGCTACTGATTACGGTTGATTGTGGCACGGCAAATGTGGAGCCAGTTGCGCTTGCGGAGTCATTGGGCGTGAATGTCATCGTGACTGATCATCATCACGTGCCTGAAACGGTGCCGCCTGCATATGCATTGATCAATCCGCAAAATCACGCGGACACCTATCCTTTTGGATATCTGTGCGGAGCAGGTGTTGCGTTCAAGCTTGCGCAAGCACTCTATCGACATGATCAGCAGCAGGGTGAGGAGTCACGCTTAGCGGCAGGATATGACAAGTGGCTTCTTGATTTGGTCGCAATTGCGACCATTGCTGACATGATGCCCCTACTTGATGAAAACCGCCCACTCGTAAAGTATGGGTTGATCGTTGTCCAAAAGACGCGCCGCATCGGCTTACAGAAGCTTATGGAGAATGCGGGAATCTGGAACTATGGTGATCGTGCAATTACGCCGTTTGATGTTGGATTTGTGATTGGACCGCGGCTGAATGCGGCGGGACGTATGAATCACGCGAACGCTGCTTACGAACTTTTAATGGCGACCGATGAAGATGAGGCGATTACGCTCGTGAAAGATATTGAGCAGAGTAATACGGACCGACGGGGGTTAACTGATAAAATTGTTGATGAGGTCTTTGCTCAAATCGGTGATGACACGGATGATCAGTATCTTATCTTTGCTTACGGAAACGATTGGCCAATTGGATTAGCCGGATTAGTTGCCGGCAAGGTACTGCAGGAGGTTGGTAAGCCGGTGATTGTGGCAACACGGTTACCGGATCGCATCGCCGCGTCGGGACGCAGTGTGCCGGGATTTGATATGGCGCGTTTGCTTGATGAACATCGTGAGCTCTTCACGACCGCAGGAGGACATGCTGCAGCATGTGGATTTTCCTTAGAGGTGGATGAAGAACGCCTCGGACAGGTACGCAAGCTTTTTCAAGACGCGGCACGCGAGGCGCTTGAGGGGAAGGACTTACGTCCAGAGCTCATGATCGATGCTGAAATCGGAACTGAGCGGATCACCTGGGAGCTGCAGGAGGTGACAAATACGCTCAAGCCATATGGCAAAGAAAACCCCGAGCCGGTATTTATGACACGTGACCTTGAGGTTGAGGAGGCTCGCGTGGTGGGGAGTGATGAGCGTCATTTAAAACTGCGCGTTCGTAATTCTCGAACCCTCAAATCGTTGCATGCCATTGCTTTTGGATTTGGCGAATATGCCAAACGACTTGCTCCTGGAACCTTGGTTAACCTGGCGTATACGGTTGATGTGAATGAGTGGAATGGTAACCGTGAGCTGCAATTGAAGGTTGAAGATATTGAGATTCAGGATAAAGATTCAAGATTGAAGGTTAAGATTTAAGATGAAGTTTAAAGCATTCGACCTTCAAGCCTTTCAACCTTCCACCTTTTAACCTTTTACCTTTTAATCTTTTATTATTTTTATGACTATCCTCCATACCTACACTGACGGCGGCGCGCGCGGAAACCCAGGCCCTGCCGCGATTGGTGTTGTTGTGAAAAATACTGATGGCGATATCATCGCAACGCACAAGGAGTATATTGGTGAGGCGACGAATAATCAGGCGGAGTATCGTGCTTTGATCAAAGCGCTTGAAATGGCTCGTGAAGCGGGCGCAGAGGAGGTGGTGTGTCACCTTGATTCTGAATTAGTGGTGAAGCAGCTGAAACGTGAGTACAAAGTTAAAAACGAGAATATTGCGCAACTTTTTGTGTTGGCGTGGAATCTGAGCACTGGGTTTCGTAAAGTGACGTTTACGCATGTGCGTCGTGAATACAACAAAGAAGCGGATGCGCTGGTGAATGAGGCGCTCGATGAGGAGTTAGGTGCATAAGAGGAGGAAGCCTTCGTGGAGAGCGAGGGTTTTTGATATAAAAAGATAACGTACGGCGTCAATTGGTGACATTAAAGATGG
>CAYRMM010000032.1:6163-7160 GCA_964425425.1 uncultured Gammaproteobacteria bacterium
CAGAAATACGAGGTATTTGAGGGGTTCCTTGTTGACAACATTCGTTAACAGAGGGCTTGTCGTGTGGTATACTACAGACAGCAGGTACGCTCTTAGTAGTAATGGTACGCGTGTGGCATTATTTAAAAAAGAACAACCACAAAGTTATCTTGGTGTTGATATCTCAACCGATGGTATTAAGGTTGTCGAGCTCAAAAATACGCAAGGCAAACCGCAGTTGGTGACCTATGGTTATTCAAAGACTCGCACCGATGGTGTGAAGGGTTCTTTGATTGATAATCGCAATGTAACGTCAACGTTGCTGAAGGAGATTTGTGATAAGGCAAAGTGTTCGTCAAAACTTGCCGTTGCTGCATTGCCAACGGAAAAGACGTTTACGTACGTACTCAAAATTCAAAGCATCATCAAGAAAGATTTGATTGATCCGGCAAAAGTGAAGACAATTCTCAAAAAAGAAGCGGAAAAGATTTTACCAACCGATCCGGCAAACATGCAGTTTGACTACACGGTGATTAATGCGGATCAGTATGCAAACGCAAAAACTGATGACGTGCTGAAGAATGTTAAGTTTTTAATTACTGCCGCTTCAAATCAGATCGTAAAGCAGTATTCGGAAATTTTCGCACAGGCAGGGCTTGAACTACAGAGCTTGGATATCGAATCCTTTGCGCTCGTGCGCTCGTTAGTCGGTAACGATACGTCATTGATTATGGTCGTTGATTTCGGGCAAAACACAACAAGTCTCTCAATGGTTGATAACGGCATTCCAGTGTTTAATCGAAGTGTTGATATTGGTGGAGAAGTGATTACCAAAAAGCTTGCTGATACGATGAATATCAACATGGAGGAGGCTGAGCAGTATAAACTTGACTTGCCGATTCTCATGAAGCAGCAAAACCTGCAAGAAATGCCTAAGCCAATCGCGCAGGCGGTGGCACCTATTATTTCTGAGATTCAGTTTTTACAAAAAACATATTATCAGCAAGTGAGTAATGAG
>CAYRMM010000033.1:0-6991 GCA_964425425.1 uncultured Gammaproteobacteria bacterium
AAACACCGCGAAGCATCATCATTCGTCAAGGAAGCTTGATCCCGGTAGGGTTTGTGGGATTGCCGGTGTTGTATGGTGTTATCATGATGGTGCTGGGAGAGGGGGTGCTGGTCGTGACAGCTTTGTTGGGGGCGCTTGGTGTTGTTGTGATGTATCAGGCGACAAAGCTCTTTTTTAATCGTACGGTTGCCGTCGTTACAGCGCTGCTTGTTGCGCTCCAACCCGCGTATGCGTATTATGCTTCATTTGCACTATTGCCCAACACGGCATTTATCGTGAGTGCGCTTGCGGGCATCTATTTTTTACTGCGCTCATCGTATCATCGCGCTATTTTTTATAACTTCACGCTTTCGTCGTTATGTTTGGGATGTGCGATGATGATTCGTCCCAGCGAGGTAGTGTGGTTGGGGCCGTTGGTGATCGGGATCGCGATTGCGTTGCGCAAATCTTTTACGTTGATGCGTTTACTGCACTGGATCTTGCCGGCGGGAGTGATTGGGTTTGTGAGCGCATATCTCAACTTTGCCACGTATGGGAGTCTTTTGCCCATGGGGTACGCGACAACGGTGTCACAGACGGGTGGTGTAACACAAGGACTTTCAATAACCGGAGCACTCATGCCGTTTGGCGTTGATCTGACGCAGCTGTGGGAGAATATTAGTTTGTTTATTATGCCTGCGCACTGGTACTTTGTGCTATTGGCGGTGTTTGGTGTTGTCTCGTATGGATTTTTTCATCAGTATCGTGAGAAGTATGCGTATTTTGCGGCGTTGGCATGGGTGAGTGTCGTGTTATTGCTCTACTATGGATCATGGCAGCTCGTTGATTCGTTTACGCTGAATCATTCAGTGCTGGGTATTTCGTTTAACCGCTATTGGCTACCGATCATACTTATGGTTACGCCTTTGATTGCCTATTTTATCGTCCATCTTTATCGATTGGGAACGGTGTGGCATAAGGTGACAGCGGTTGGGATTGTGGGGTGCGTCTTGATTTTGAACGTGCTGCAACTGTATGTGCTGCGACCTGATAATCTGGTTGCGGTGAAGCAATCATTGCGCGAACAGCAGGAATTGCATGAATACATAATTGATACAACACCGGCGAACGCAGTCATTATTACTGAGCGCGGTGATAAAATTGTCTTTCCACAGCGCGCGGTGATTTCGCAATTTGATCCGGCTCATCTTTCAGGCATTAAGGCATTACTGAATGCGGATGTCCCCGTATACTATTTAATTTTTCAGGATGCGTTGTTGATTGAACGACTCAATGTGCGTTCATTTATCCCACAGGGATTGCGCATCACCAATCCGCGGGTGCTGCCGTATGACTATTATCTCTATGATGTTACGTTGGAATAAAACATATACGTTCATAACGTATCTACTCATCTCGTGCCTCGTGGTGGCCGTGTTGGCGGTACGTGAATATAATTTGAGCGGTACACGTTCATTCACCTTTGATGTTGCCAAGCATGGACCATTCCACTCAGTACTCGTGCCGCAAGCACGTGTTGATGGTAACCGGATTCTTCATGAGCCCGTGTATCTTGATGTGCGTATGCCGACGTTGTATGACACAGCTGAGGTGCAGATGACGTACACCAATCCGTCGGCGCCCATCGTGCGTATGGGCTACGTGTTACCCGATGGCGGGATGACGTTGCGCACGATTGAGCACGCTGTGCTCGACGGCGCTCAGTGGGAGGAATCACCGTTCGATGGATATCGCGTTTTGCGCCGTCCGGGTGCCGCGCCACTCAATGAATTAACATATGCGCAGATCGCGACCTACGAGTACGAATTACCCCCGCTGGTGCCTGACGCGCCATTGGGTGATGAGCGCACATACCCTGTTACGCTTCGCGGAACGCATCGAATACAGGTGCCGGTGAGCGAGGGGGTGCTTGATGTTGCCGTTTCGTCAACCGAAGGAGTACTCCTGAGTGTGCGGCATGAGGGGCGTGAAATAGCTCGCCATGAAGGGAAGCCCTCGCGTGCATTACTTGAAGCGTTACCACAAGGAATGTATGAACTGGAGGTGACGCCACTTGAGGGCTCGCTCGTGACAGGGATTACAACGCCGCATACGAAGTGGATGTTTGTCGATCGGCTGCAGCTGGGAAAGCTCAGTACCGCGCAGCGTATTGTTGTGCGCGGCACGACAGCGCGTCTGTTTGCTCCCACGCATGAGGGGTTGCAAGAGTTAGTGGTGAATGGCGCGCTGATGCGTATCGCGGAGGTGCTCACCCATTATGATGTTGCGTTTGCCGGACAGGGTAGTATTGCCACTGGGAAAGGTGAGTTGACGATTGTGGGGCGCGGTTGGTATGCGCTGGACCAAAGCCTCGCGTTTGTCGCGCAGCCGTTACCGTTGGGCGACGCGCGCGCCTTGCCGCCAACCATTGATGCGGTGTATACGAGTTATACACCTGGGCGCGCGCCACAATTCACCCTCGATCAACAGCAGGAACATCGCTTTGTGATTTCAGTGCCTGGTATTGCAGAGGCGCAGCCCCTTACGGTTCATGACGTTACTATTCAGTTTACCCAAACCCGTCATCATTTCTTTGACTATCTTCGCCTATGGCTCCAACGTATCATAAAATAGCTCGACATCTCTTTCAGTATGGCCTCGTGAGTTTGGGTGTTTTTGTTGTTGCTGAATTGCTCAAACCGGGTATTATAACGCAGACGATTGATCCGTACTGGTACGTCCTGGCAGTCCTTGGGGCAGGGGTGATTTCGCTGCATGAACACGCGCGTCGGTAACCTTTGCAAAAAGAGAATTATAGGGTAAGATACGAGTGCTATGGACGATATTTTTGAGAAAATTATCCGTCGTGAAATTCCCGCAGAAATCGTCTATGAAGACGATGCTTTTGTGGCGTTTTTGGATATTAATCCGGTGAATCCGGGGCATACGCTGGTCGTGCCAAAGCGAAAATCAACGAACTTGTTAGATGCCGATGAGGCGACGTTGTGCGCTATTGGTCCGGTTGTCCAAAAGGTGGCGAGTGCCGTCATGGCGGCAACTGGCGCGCCGGCATGTAACTTGATTGCCAATAACAATGCTGAGGCGGGACAGGTTGTGTTTCACATGCATTGGCATGTGATCCCACGTCATGCTGATGATGGACATCAGCACTGGCCGGGAACGCCGTATGCTGATGGTGCTATGGCACAGGTTGCGCAAATAATTCGTAATCAGTTCAATGCTTAAAAAAATAGAAAAAGTTCGTCGC
Organism: uncultured Gammaproteobacteria bacterium; assembly: GCA_964425425.1. GTDB lineage: Bacteria > Patescibacteriota > Patescibacteriia > CAIXNZ01 > JADLGS01 > CAYRMM01. Next base: position 3,248 of record CAYRMM010000033.1, read on the forward strand.
GTAACGACGATTGAAAATCCGTGGTGGACATATGTGCAGGATGAAATTATCTTGCCGAGCGGCAAGCACGGAGAATATCATTATGCGAGCCTCAAAGGCGCGTCAGTGATCGTGCCGGTGCATGATGATGGCACCTTTGGTCTGGTGCGGCAGTATCGTTATCCGACGCAGACGGAGTCACTTGAATTTCCGATGGGTGGTTGTCAAGGGAAGACGTTTGAAGAGACAGCGCGTCAGGAGTTGATCGAAGAAGTTGGTATGACCGGTGAGCTTGAAGAGATTGGGACGTTCCAGGCGGCAAATGGATTTTCTGATGAAGTCGCCAAGATATATCTTGCTCGACGCCTGCGCGAAGATACTTCACGTGACCATGATGATGAAGAAGAGTTTGAACAGGTGCGCATGAGCGCGACGGAGATTGATGAAGCGATTATGAACGGTGAGATTGTGGACGGCTACACTATCACCGCATGGTTTTTCACCAAACAGAAATTAAAAATATAACAGGACTATGAAATTGCTCGTGACCGGCGGATCCGGGTTTATCGGATCAAACTTCATACACTATATGCTGCATGCATATCCAAATTATGAAATTATTAATTTGGACGCGTTGACGTACGCCGGTAATGAGGCAACAAATGATTGCGTACGCAGTAATCCGCGCTACCGCTTTGTCCGTGGTGATATTTGTGACCCGCAGGTGGTGGATGAACTCGTTGCTCAGGTTGACGCGATTGTGCATTTCGCCGCGGAAAGTCACGTCGACAATTCGATTAAAAACTCGATGGTGTTTGTCATGACGAATGTGATGGGAACGCACACGTTGCTTGAAGCTGCGCGACGTCATGGGAATAAGCGGTTTCATCATATTTCAACGGATGAGGTGTATGGGCACCTAGGGCCCAACGATGATCCGTTTCATGAAGAGACGCCGCCGCATCCGCGGAGCCCCTACTCGGCGAGTAAGGCGTCATCAGATCACTTGGTGATGTCGTACCACTATACCCACGGTCTGCCCGTGACAATTTCCAATTGTTCCAATAATTACGGCCCGTATCAGTTCCCTGAGAAGCTTATCCCGTTGTTTGTGACTAACTTGTTGCAAGGCAAAAAGGTGCCGGTGTATGGTGACGGACTGAATGTCCGTGACTGGATTCATGTGCATGATCACAACAAGGCCGTTGACGCGATTTTGCATCATGGTGCGGTTGGACATACGTACTGTGTCGGATCAAACAACGAAAAAACCAATATGGAAATTACCAAGTTTATTTTGGAGACGCTTGGGTTTGATGAGGCGATGATTGAGTACGTCCAGGATCGTAAAGGGCATGATCGTCGCTACGCGATCAATAATCAGAAGATTTGCACGCACCTCAACTGGAAGCCTGAAATTTCATTTGAAGATGGGATGCGTGAGACGATTGACTGGTATCGCCGTAACGAAGGGTGGTGGCAACAGATCATTTCAGGGGCGTATCACGAGATGAATAAGAAATTTTCATGATGACACAAACACTGCAACATCACTTGTTGACGTTTCTCAACTGGCGTTATGCGCCGGTTGTTTTGTTGGTCGTGTGGCTGGGGGTGATTTTCTTCTTTTCTGCTCAGACAACAATTGGCGCGAAGCCGGGCATTACCTTTGAGGTGGTGCTGCGCAAGATTGCCCATTTTTTTGAATTTTTCATCCTCACCTTTCTTGTTTACAAAACGGCGGATACGTATCGGCCGGGGAAGGGGGAGCGAAATCTTTGGATTGCGGTTATTGGTGCTGTGCTGTATGCCGTGAGTGATGAGCTGCATCAATCGATGGTCCCGGGGCGTCGCGCGGCCGGTATTGATGTGATGATAGATAGTTTTGGTGTCTTTATGATGGCGATCCTTATTATCTTAGAGCGTGAGCGACAGGGAGGGAAGTCGGCCAAAACGCTCTTTTTCACCCTTTCGTAAGGGTGTGTATAGCTACACGTGCGTGCTGTTGAAGAGAATGGGTAAATGCGTTAAGATACATCATGTTTATATGGTAACTCAGTTTGTATGAAAGGAGTCTTGATTTGCGGGGGGACGGGGTCACGGCTGTATCCGCTGACCAAAACAGTCAACAAGCAGTTGATGCCGATTTATGATGAGCCGTTGGTTCATTATCCGTTACGCACGCTCATTAATGCCGGGATTACGGAAATTATGATTGTCTCAGGGGTTGAGCATGCAGATCAGTTCATGAAGCATTTTGCTGACTACGAAGAGTTTCAAAACGTCCGATTTGAATATGCGATTCAAAAAACGCCGGGTGGTATTGCGCAGGCACTTGGACTCGCAGAGCATTTTGTGGGTGACGATAAGGTTGTCGCGATTTTGGGAGATAATATCTATGAAGATGACTTTTCTGCTGCTGTTGCTGCCTTTGAGCAGCAGGAGCAAGGGGCAAAGATTTTTATCAAAGAAGTGCCTGATCCGCAACGATTTGGTTGCCCCGAATTAACCAAAGAAGGAACGATTTGCCGTATTATCGAAAAACCCAAAGAGCCACCGTCAAAATATTGCGTGACTGGCTTGTACATGTATGACAATACCGTGTGGGATGTGATTCGGAATTTGCAACCTTCAGATCGTGGTGAGCTTGAAATTACTGATGTCAATAATCATTTTGTATACGCAAGCACCATGACGTTCCATGAAGTCAATGGCTTTTGGATTGACGCAGGAACCTTTCCTTCCTTGCTCAAGGCGAATTTGTGGGCAGCGCAACGACAGGGAATCAATGTTGAAGATATTCTCAAGGACATGAACTAGGGTGGTGCGTCACGTACGCTCAATCATAAAACCCGCTTCATCATACTCAGCGTGAAAGCGGGTTTTATGATTAATCAATGATGTGTTCGTAGAGTCCGGAAATATTGTCGTAGGTACCAATCGAAAAGAGTTGTGAGGTATTGGCGAGATAGATGTCGTAGAGCTCCTGCTCGGTTGTCGCAAGTGTTACCTGCGAGGTTGCTCGGTTGGTGTTGAGGTCGGTTGCTAGGATGCTGTGCTTAAAGAGTGTGATGACGTGCTGGTTGTCCGGATACCAGAGCGCCCGGATGATTGGATTGCTGAAGCGATCGATGAGCTGGATTTGACGTGTCGCAAGATCCAAGTAACTCAACTCATGATCGTTGTAAAAAAGAAGTTTGCTACCATCAGTGGAGAACTGACCGGAGTGTCCGTCCAGCTGTACGGTCACTTGCTGGAAGGGAACGGGTTCAAATGACTCTTGTGGGCGTTGCGTGAGGTAGAGCTTTTGATTCGTCGTATGCGCGATGAGGATATGCGACGATGTTACCGTGACGATTTTATAGTTACGCGAACGAGGAAGTGTTTCGATAACGACAAATGAGTTAAAGTTCGTGTTGTACTGCTTGAGTTGTGTCGCCTCATCCGTGTAGGTAAGGAGGTAGTAGTTATCTGAATCGCCGTACGCAGTAAGGATTTCTTCATCCTCGGCAGCTTCATACAAAATAGTTGGATCAATATCTTTGGGTGTGAGTGTTGCGAGATGTGAAGCGCTGGTCATGACGACGGATTCACGGCGAGCGTTGAACGAGTAGTTGGTATAGCCGTTGGGAAGCGCGATGATGTTTGGTGTCCCGCTTGGCGTCACGATGACAGGTGTTGCTGTTTGGGCGTCGATGAGGAGGTAGTTACCGCGCGCAGACCACGTAAGGTGAGGGAGGGTTGGCTCTGAAAGGCGGTAGAGCA
>CAYRMM010000034.1:0-6907 GCA_964425425.1 uncultured Gammaproteobacteria bacterium
GGCTGGGTGTCGTGCTGCTTGAGGCGATGGCCGTGGGTGTGCCGGTGATCGCGTCTGACATCCCGGCGGTGAACCATTTGGTGCGCCACGAGGAGACCGGACTGCTCTTTGAGTCAGAAAATTCAGACAGTATTGTGGAAGCGGTCAATTACGCCCTGAAAAATCCGGAATTACAGGAGCAGATGATTCGTAACGCGCGCGCCATGGTAGAAAAAGAGTATGCGTTACAACGTTTGCTTGATGAGTATGATCAGTTGTATCAGACGGTCTTGGGCAATGCGAAGAATTTTGCGATACAGTATGGTTAATAGAGTATGGTTGATGGTTAATGGGGGGAGTGAGCGTTGAAGCATCCTTCTCCGTCATCCTGAATGATTGAGTGAGCTGAGCATGCGAGTAACGTCGAGCATGTGGTGCGAAACGAAAGCATGAGGGATCTGGAGAAGCTGCGTCCATCGTCAGCCCCAGGATCTCTCCCCGTTATACGACGGGGCAGGCGGGCAAAGCCCTCGAGATGCCGATGGTATATTGCTGATATCCTCTTAGAGCATCTCTTTTACTCCTTCACCCTCCACACTGCTCCATCTCTATCTTCATACACTTTTTCAAAACCACCATCGAGCTGTATATTTTTCCCGAAATCAACGGCGTCTGCGTTGACAATGACATACTCTGACTGAAAGGTATCGCGCACCATTGAAGCAAGTCCAACTGTTTTTCTCCCCATCGTCAGATCCTCATACAGTTGGTAGAGTGCTGCATCTTTATTGTACATGAAGGTTGGGTCTAAGCCAACGATATAGACGTGATCGCGGTTATGAAAAAAAAGCTGCGGAAAGTCATCCCAATCGGTATGCATAATCACCTGCCCGGGCTCAACGTGCTCTTGCAACCATCTGCTTATGCCCTGATAACGATCAAAGGTGAAATAATGATGGTGATTCATCACTGAAAGTTCAGCAAGTTGCAGAGCTCCTATACTGAACACCGCAATAACCGCCGTCACAACGCCAAACCAATATCTTCGCAACATCCCTGTGCTCACGTGGAGATACGTCGTCATGGCTGCAGATCCCATGACTAAAAATGGTGCGGCGTATTCGATGAACCGTCGAGATTTGATGGTGTAGATGGTAAGCGCCAAGGCCGCAAGTACCAAAAAAATCGTAGTGCGTGAAACTTTGACGCGCTCAGCAATCATAACAGCGAACAGGAGCGCAAAAGGAAACCAGATGAGCATGTTATTGATAAAAAATTTCATCGGATCATACGGATGCCACTCCATCCCTACGCGAATCGTCTGTTGCGTAAAAATACCAATGTCAATGAACTGTTCCTTGAAAAACGCCAAGTTGTTGGGAAAGTATGGTGATGCGCCAATACCAACCATAATCCCCAGTACTGTTGCTGTCATAAGGAGGATGTTTGAAGGATGGGCGAACGCTCGCCATCCTGCTCGTATGCGCGAGCGCACGCCACGCATACGTAATGCAGCATGCACACCTCCCGCCACCGCAAAAATCACAACGAGAGCTGGGAGCATTGCAAATCCTCCGTGAACATATGAATATCCGAGGGCAACCACAAAAAGCGCAATATGCCGTTTATGTACGATGCACGCAACCCCAATCAAAAGAACTGCCAAAGCAAGTGCCGTTGATTTGGTGAGCAGGAGACGCTGTACAAATGGTGCGTTGAGCAGCAAGAGCACGGTCCAAGCTTCCGGAAAACGTACTTCCAGCGATCGGAGCACCGCGTAGACAACGAGAACGGCGAGTAGGGCAAAAAAGAAAGTTGCAAGCTTTGCCGCAAGCAACGGTGGGAGAAGCGCAACAAAAGGAAGAAGGGCAATATGATACGCAAGATGATGGTCGGTAAAAATCTGTGGTAAATGCGTAAAATGTAGCCACGGAAACTCATGGACGATACCTTGTGTGCGCATGAGTTCGGTAAGCGCAAGATGATAAAAACCGTCCGGGTCGGCAAGACCAGGAAACGCTAGTTGCCAGGCAATGAGCGCCGCACTCATGACCAACATGCTCATGAAAGCAAGTGTTTTTCGCATACTGCATAGCTTACCCGTTTTCATCTTTTCCCGCAACGCGGAATAAAAAATTATCCTCAATTTTCTAATACTTTTTGACCACGTCGTGGCTTCCGTCAGGAAGTCAGTATAGGTAGCCCCCTGAGGGGTTTGGCTTCGGTTGTGAGCTCAGCCGAACGGGGAGACAACCTGTCTCGCCGTGCCACAGAGTAGGATCGTTTTTCTTCGTCACGAGACTTTGTCTCCCCAACGACTTTTGTGGTACTTTTGGTCGCTCAAAAGTACCAAAGAAAAAAGATCATAGAAAAGATATACCGTGAAGCCTATGTCTTTGTACTTTTTGGTAGCAAAAAGTACCAAAAAGCTGCTAGGTGGTGAATGGGTGCTGCGTAGCAGAAAACGTGCAGCTTTTTGTGCCATCCAAAACAAAAATCCCGCGGATCGAGACTTTGCATGGTTTAAGCCTCTCTCAACAGCGGGATTCGTTTACACGAAGGTGTTCATGTCTGGATTGTCTGCAAGTTGTGCGACAATTGCTTTGACGTTCTGTGCTTGTTCCTTCTTGCAAATCAGTATAGCATCTTTGCTCACGATGACAAGGCTGTCATGGATGCCAACTGTGGATATCAACTGATCAGTTTCAGAAAAAATCAGGTTACCTCGACTGTCATGTGACACATAGCGCGCGTTCTTCACAATGTTGACGTGCCCTTCATCAAGCAAGTCGTAGATCGCATTCCAATGTCCGATGTCCGCCCACCCCAAATCAACTGGTAGCACATAAAGCTCGGGTGCTTTTTCTAAAATGGCATAATCGATTGAAATTTTTTCAAACTGTTCAAATTCTCTGATGACAACCGCCATCTCTTCTTCTGTTCCGAGCGCATCATAGATGCGCATTAACCCTGCATGCATCTGTGGAAGATACTGTTTGTACAAATTGAGCATATGGTCAACGCGGAAAAAAAACATTGCCGGATTCCACAGATACTCCCACTTAGTCATATACACTTTTGCTGTTGCGAGGTCGGGTTTTTCTTTAAATGACTTTACGCGAAACACTTCAGCTCCCGCGTGAAACCCCTCGCTATTCCCCATCTCAATATACCCATATCCAGTTTCAGGATACGTCGGCTTCACGCCCGCCATAAAAATACTCTCGGGATGCTGTGTCAAAAATTCTTGTGCCACCTCAAACAAACGGGCGTAGACGTGCTCATCTTTAATGTGATGATCCGACCATGCGTTCGTCATGATCATATGAGGATCTTCTTTGAGTAGGCGAACGCATGCATAACCCACCGCCGCTGCCGTATCTTTTTTCAACGGTTCAATGATCAGTGGCACCTCGCCAATCTGCTCATGCACATGATCAACAAGCTGTGCGTTTGTCGAAATATAAATACTGCGCTCATCCAAAATATTCCCCAGCCGATGATATGTTTTTTGTAGCAACGTTTGCTCATCAAAAAAAGGCCGCACCTGTTTGGGCTGGCTTGCGCGTGAGATTGGCCACAGGCGCGTGCCTGAACCACCCGCAAAAATGACTGCGCGAATATCACTCATGCTGCTAGTATAGACCAGAATATATAAAACGTCCATCTTGAAAATTTACCGAAAGTATGAGAAAATCGGAGCAAAGTAGCTTAAGAAGTGCTCTCAGAAGCTATCAGAAGATTCAGAGGATATCAGACGATAGGGCTTTAGAGCGGTAGGAGGATAGAGCAGAAGCTCTCAGTTAATTAATGTAGCTTCTGAAATCTTCTTATAACTTCTCATATCCTCTTATAGCTTCTTTCTTCTCCCATTCACCATCAACCATAATCCATTAACCAGTTCTATGAGTGGCCACAGTAAATGGCATAAAGTTCGACAGTACAAAGGTGCGATTGACGCCAAGCGCGCAAGTACTTTTACTAAAATGGCGCGCAACATTACCGTTGCTGCCCGTCTTGGCGGTGGTGACCCCGCGATGAATTTTCGCCTCCGTATGGCAATTGATCGCGCAAAGGCGGCAAGTGTCCCCAAAGACGTTATTGAACGTGCGATCAAGCGTGGCACCGGTGAACTTGATGGTGGCGAGATCGTTGAGGCAGTGTACGAAGGATTTGGTCCTGGTAAGGTTGGTATGATTGTGGTCGCTCAGACGGACAATACCAATCGGGCGGTCACCGACATCAAAACGATCTTCAGCAAAAACGGTGGTGAGTTGGCACAGCAAGGTGCCGTCATGTGGAATTTTGATAAAAAGGGTGTCGTTTACATTCAACAAGAACAACTTCCCGCAACACGCTCAGCCGATGAGTTAGAGCTCGCGCTCATCGATGCAGGCGCGACTGATATGCAACGTGATGACGACACAACTGTTGTCTTCTGCGAAGTTGCCGATTACGGCTCATTGATGAAAAAAATTGAAGAATTAGGTATTGAGCCAAAAGATTCAGGCCTTGAGTATGTCGCCAAAACAACCAAACAGTTGAATGACGAGGATGAGTCGAAGCTCGCTCATATCATCGAACTCTTGGAAGATAATGATGATGTCGAGTCAGTCTTTCACGAAGCAGCCTAACGTACCCCTTCTCTCCGGCTCTTGAGGTGCCGGAGATTTTTTAATACTAAAAAACGGAGAAGCGGGCGCTTCTCCGTTGTGTGAGCCATGCGTAGCTCTAGCGATACGAATTGATAAAGGTCGCGATGCGTTCAACGCCTCGGCGAATCTGATCTTCACCACAGGCAAAGCTCAGTCGCACATACCCGGGAGCGCCAAACTCCGTACCCGGTACAACCGCAACATGCTGCTGCTCGAGGAGCTGTGTTGCCCACTCGACATCCGACATCGTGCCAGGCAGCACATTACTGATGCGCGGAAAGGCGTAAAATGCTCCCTGCGGCTTCAGGCAGCTGATTCCGGTAATCTCATTGAGCAGTGTGCTGATGAGTGTGCTGCGCCGCTGGAAGGCAACGCGCATCTCTTCAACACACGACTGGTCGTCGGCAAGCGCCTTCCAGGCGGCATGCTGACTGATGGTGCACGGACCTGACGTCGTCTGCCCCTGCAGCGTGACGCATGCCGCTGCCCACGTCCGTGGGGCGGCGCAATAGCCGATACGCCAACCGGTCATGGCATACGCCTTAGATACACCGTTCACCAGTGCGGTCGTCTCGCGCAACTGCGGATTCACCGACAAAAAGGTGTGGTGCTGATGGGCATGGTAGATGAGCTTGTCATAGATCTCATCGGCAATAACCCACAAACCATGCTCCTGCGCAATCGCGCCGATCGCCTCCAGCGTCTGCGCCGACATCACCGCGCCGGTGGGGTTGCTGGGATTACAGACAATGATCCCCTGCGCCTGAGCCGCGACCTTGCGCAACGCTTCCACATCAGGCTGAAAGTTGTTTTCGTGCGGACAGGAGACAAAGAGCGGTTGGCCATCGCACAGTCGCACCATATCAGGATAGCTCACCCAATAAGGCGCAAAGATGATGACGCCATCACCTGGGTTGATCACAGTAGCAAGCAAGTTGTAGATGCTTTGCTTGGCGCCATTGCTGACCACGATCTCTTCGGGGGTAAATCGCAGCGCGTAATCATTAAAGATGCGCTCTGCGATCGCCTTGCGCAACTGCAGCATACCCGCAACCGGCGTGTACTTGGTCATTCCTTCGCGAATGGCGGTAATGCCCGTGCCGCTGATGGACAAAGGCGTCCCAAAATCAGGCTCACCCGCGGCAAAGTTGATGACGGACTTACCCTGCTCGCGCAACTCATGCGCGCGCTGCATCACAGCCAAAGTGGCCGAGGGCTTGATTGACGCAAGACGATCGTTCATACGAATAGACATGCACATACCTCCTGGTGCAAAGAACGTTGCTACTCTTCCTCAACTCTATCATAGCGCGGTGCACTGTCAATATTGACAAACTCGCTCATGATCTCAATCTCAGAATGTAGTATACTAGCTCTATATGAACAACATTATTCTCGGTATCGATCCGGGCTACGGGATCACCGGATACGCCTTTGTACAAGAAGATCAACCGCAATCTTTCACTGTTTTAAATTATGGTGTTATCACCACGCCCGCTGATATTCCCTTTGTCGAACGGCTCAAGATCATTACGCAGGATCTGCGCACTCTGATTGAACGGTATCAACCGACCGTCGCCGGCATTGAACAGATTTATTTTTATAACAACGCCAAAACGGCAATTGATGTGGGTCAGGCGCGTGGCGCGATGCTGGTCACGCTGACGGAACATGCTATCCCCATTATTGAGCTCACGCCACTCCAGGTAAAACAAGGTCTCACGGGTGATGGAACGGCTGACAAGCAACAAGTACAGAAGATGGTCACCATGCTGTTGCACTTGCCTTCAGTTCCACAGCCTGATGACGCTGCGGATGCGCTTGCTATTGCATTGGTAACCGCGCAACGAGCACGCAGTGAGAGGAAGCGTGCAACGCGTGGCTAGTAACCTGCATTACTCCCGCCAAAGTAAAAACCCCGTACCACTCGCTTCGCCCCGCTGAGCCGAGCTAAGCTCAATTGCGGGATAAGCTCGGGCCCCTGTACCACTCGCTTCGCTCGGGTACAGGGTTAAAAAAAAGGCCAGCGCTGAGCTGACCTTGCATGGGGTTGTGAAGAGGCCGCGCTAGGCTACGATTGCGTGCGGAACACGCAACTGCTGGCGCAACGGCTCAATGAATGTTGCCAAGATGCTTTCGTCCAACGGGACGCCATCCGGGCAACACGCCGCCAGATGTACGCGATCCTGCTGGATACGCAGGTCACCGCGCCCTAGACACAGCATGCCCCGTGCGGGAAGCTGAATGGTCTTGGCCAGTGCCTCAATCAGGGT
>CAYRMM010000035.1:0-6809 GCA_964425425.1 uncultured Gammaproteobacteria bacterium
TAATAATTAAGTAATGGCTCCATGGTACGTGAAGGCGTGAAAAAAGTCAAGTCTCTTGATGAATAGGTAAGGCTTTGCTCGATTCCTGTTCTATGCTAAAATAAGTCTGAACTTTCAGAGGTTTTTATTTTTTAATGTTACCGATATGATTATTACCTGGCATGGCGAAGGGGCGCTCAAGATTGTCGACAAGGAAACCACGATTGCCGTGAATCCCCATGATGGAACAACAGACAAAATGCCGAGCTTTTCAGCAGCGCTTGGGCTTATCGGAGGTTCATTTGCAACTGACAAGCCACTTCGCGAACAGCCCTTCCTGGTCACGGGGCCGGGTGAGTATGAAGTGAAGGGTGTCTTTGTGTACGGCGTGCACGCGAAGGGTGTTGATGGGCCGGTGACGGTGTTTTTGCTCGAGATTGACGGTGTCACGATGGCGCACTTGGGAGGTATTCAGCAAGATCAGTTAACACAGGAGCAATTGGAAGTATTAGAAGGAGCGGATGTTCTCTTTGTCCCGGTCGGCGGGAAAAATTCGCTCAACGCGAAGCAGGCGATTAAGATGATTAATCAGATTGAGCCACGCATCATTGTGCCGATTGACTACAAGACCGCGGGGTCAAAATCCACCAAAGATGGTGTTGAGCCGTTTCTCAAAGAATATGGAGCGGAGAAAAAGCACGATAAAATTGATAAGCTCAAACTGACGAAGAAAGATCTGCCGCAAGAAGATTCACGCGTCATCATCATTGAGCAGTCATAAGACACGCTCGACCGATTCCTTTATTAAACTTATTTCTTGACCCATGCCAAGCAAGAAACAAACACAAACAAAAGCACAAACAACAACGAAAAAAACGACAGCAAAAAAAGTCGTTGCCAAAAAAACAACCATCAAGAAAGCGACGGTGAAAAAAGTTGCTACGAAAAAAGCATCGGCGAAAAAGACCGTTGCCAAGAAAAAAGCCGTGAAGAAGGTTGCCGCAAAGAAGGTGCCGGCGAAGAAAGCGCCTGTACGCAAGAAGGCAGTCAAAAAAGCACCAGCGCGCAAGCAGCCACCACAGAAGGCGCGCACGGCTCAGCAGTATGAACGGGTCACGCTTGAGGAATTATTTGACGGCATTGATTTCGAGGCAGCAGAACGCAAGCACAAAAAATCGGTCATTACGCTTGCTGATTTATTTGAAGACGTCGGGAAGTCACAGCCGGCATTTTCGGTCAAAGACAGTGTTGCGCGCACAGCGCCGACCACACCGGCCTATTCTCAGATTATTCGTTCAACATTGCCACGCCCAACCGATAAGCATAAGGCGGAAGATGGTGCGCGAGTTCTTTTTGAACAAGAGCAGGGCGAGTTTTTTGAACGATTGAACGTGTTTCATAAGTTGGCGATGTCACTGGGAGTTGCCATCTTCATGATCGTTGTGGGAGGATTGTGGTTTCAAGTAACAAAGGGGTATTTTGAAGAGACTTCCCAAAATCAGGATAGTGCGGTAGAGTTGCTCCAGGATGCGGCTCAGCGCAACAAAGAGCAGTTCCAGGAAGTGACCTCACAGATGCAACAACGTGTACAGATGGTGCAGCAGGAAATCGAGGCAAATGAAGAGCTGCAGCAAGAAATTAAGCTCATTAGCGAAGAATTGCGCAAGCAGTTACAAGAACAGAACGCTTCAAACGATACGACACAACATTAAACAGAAGAGCGGCGCTCACAAACGCGATCCGCACGAAGATAGAGACGCTGTATGGCAGAGAAAAAACCAAAACAAGAGCAATTGATTGAAACAGGGGGGCACCTTGAGGAGCGAGGTATTGTCCAAGAAATGCGCGACTCATACCTTGATTACGCGATGTCAGTTATCGTGCAGCGCGCGTTGCCGGATGTCCGCGATGGACTCAAGCCGGTGCATCGCCGTATTTTGTACGCGATGTGGAGCATTGGATTGCGTTCAAGTGCTAAGTTTAGAAAATCAGCGACCATCGTCGGTGAGGTGTTGGGTAAGTACCATCCGCACGGGGATTCATCAGTCTACGACTCAATGGTTCGTATGGCCCAGGAGTTTTCGCTTCGCTACCCGCTTGTGTGGGGGCAGGGGAACTTCGGTTCGATTGACGGTGACGGTGCCGCGGCATATCGATATACTGAGGCGAAGCTCAACAAGATTGCTGAGGAGATGTTGTTTGATATTGAGAAGCAAACGGTTGATTTCCGACCGAACTTTGACGGCTCACACATGGAGCCGACGGTGTTACCGGCAAAACTTCCCAACTTGCTGCTCAATGGTATGATGGGTATTGCCGTTGGTATGGCGACTAACATTCCTCCACATAATCTCACGGAGTTGTGTGAGGGGATTGAGCATCTCATCGACAATCCGGATGCTGATGTTGACGACTTGATGAAATTTATTAAAGCACCAGACTTCCCGACGGGAGGAATGATTTATAATATTGATGACATCAAGCAGGCGTACGCTACGGGAAAGGGGCCGTTGGTGATGCGTGCTCGTGCTGATGTTGAAGAAACAAAAAATGGACGCCATCAGATCGTGGTGACGGAGATCCCTTACCAGGTTAACAAAGCGACACTCATAGAAAAAATCGCGCTCTTGGTAAAGGACAAGAAGATTACCGATATCAAAGACTTGCGCGATGAGTCAAATAAAGAGGGTATCCGCGTGGTTATCGAGCTCAAGAAAGAGGCGTATCCTAAAAAGGTACTCAACCGTTTGTATAAACTGACGGATTTGCAGACAACCTTCCATGTCAACATGATTGCCTTGGGAGAAGGTGGCATGCAGCCGCGCGTCATGACGCTCAAAGAGATGTTGGAAGAGTATATCCAGCATCGTGAAGTCGTGATCACGCGCAGAACTGAATACGATCTCCAAAAAGCAAAAGATCGCGCTCATATTTTGGAAGGATTGAAAGCGGCGCTTGATAAGATTGATCAGATTATCGCGCTTATCCGTAAATCAAAAGATAAGGACGAAGCAAAGGCAAACTTGATGAGCAAGTTTAAGTTTTCTGACTTGCAAGCACAGGCGATTTTGGAAATGCGTTTGCAGCAATTAGCAAACTTGGAGCGTCAAAAGATCGAGGACGAGCTCAAAGAGAAGCAAAAACTCATCAAGGAATTAGAAGCAATCTTAAAATCAAAGCAGAAACGTTTGGCGATTATCAAAGATGATTTGGCGCATCTCAAGGAAGCATATGGTGACGAGCGTCGTACGGAAATTGTACCGGGGGCCGTTGGAGAATTTTCCGCGAAGGATCTGATTCCAAACGAATCAACAATTGTCATCGTGACGCAGGACGGGTACATCAAACGCTTGCCGCCTGACACATTCCGTCAGCAAGGACGTGGAGGCAAGGGTGTTGCCGGCATGGCAACCAAGGAAGATGACATTATCACGCACTTCTTTAGCGCTAATACGCACTCAAACCTCATGTTCTTCACCACGTCAGGGCGTGTCTTTACGCTGCCGGCGTATGAAGTGCCGCAGGCATCACGCACGGCCAAAGGACAAGCACTCGTCAACTTTTTGCAACTTGCACCACATGAAAAAGTATCATCCATCATCTCATTGGATGAGATGAAGGACTTCAAGTTCCTGACGATGGTGACGCGTGACGGTACAATCAAAAAGACAGATCTTGAGGATTTCAAGAATGTGCGTAAGAGCGGTCTGATTGCCATCAAGCTGCGTTCGGGGGATGTGCTGGAATGGGTGAAGCCGACAACCGGTAAAGACGAAATTTCATTAGTCACCTACAATGGTAACTCAATCCGCTTCCCTGAAGATGAGCTTCGTGCAATGGGACGTAGTGCATCAGGTGTTCGTGGTATCCGCCTCAAAGAGGGCGATTCGATCGTGGGTATGGACGTCATTCCACATCACGTGAAAGACAGCGAGCTCAACCTCTGCATTATCATGGAAAATGGGTATGGTAAATGCACCAGCCTTAAAGAATATAAGACGCAGGGACGTGGTGGCTCGGGTATTAAGACAGCAAACATTACGTCAAAAACAGGTAAGATCGTGGTTGCTCGCATTATCCGAGATAAAGCAAGCGAAGACGGTATCATTATCTCAGAAAAAGGACAGGTTATCCGCCTGCCGCTCACCGAGGTCAATAAGCTTGGACGTGCGACGCAGGGAGTACGCCTGATGAAGTTCAAAAATGAAGGCGATCGTGTTTCCAGTATGGCGCTTTTGGAAGAAGGGAACACGCGCGTTGATAAGTAAACCCCAGCAAAAGAGGCGTAAGCCTCTTTTGTGCTACCCTTTACAAAGATTGCATTACCAGCTATAATCGTGATACTGTAATTTACGTAGCGTGGTTGCGCCCACAAGGGTCGCGTTCCCACGATGCACTAATCAACAAGCTATGCCAGTACCAGCAAAACGACGAGCATCAAGTCAGAAAAAGCGCCGAGCATCGCATTTTGCCTTGAAAGCAAAGAACTTGATTCCTGTGAAAGGGCAAAAGATCCCACATGGTCTCAAGAAAGCTGCAACGTCAGGGAAAAAGCTCTTGACGCGCGGCTCATAAACTTAGTCAGATAAGATTTCGTACATGTCAAATCGTCACTTAGCCCGTACGATCGCCATGCAGACACTGTTTGAGTGGGATTTTTACGGCAAACAAAGTCGAGAAGATGCGCTTGAGCGCATGCGTTACAATTTGGGTGAGTTTTCGCCTAAATATGAAGATGATGACAACTTTGTGGCGTTGACAGTTGAAGGTGTTCTCAACAACATTGACGAAATCGATCAGTTGATCGGCGCGTACGCGACTGATTGGCCGATTGAACAGATTACGCTTGTTGACCGCAATATTTTGCGCATCGGCGTCTTCGAGCTGAAACATAACACTGATATTCCTTCAAAAGTTGCTATCAATGAGGCGATTGAAATCGCCAAAAAATTTGGTGGTGAATCTTCAGGGAAATTTGTAAATGGCGTCTTGGGCGCGATTTACAAGCAACTTGAAAAAGAAGGAAAGATCAAAGAGTAATAACCTCTGAGCGATGACGCGCCATACGAGCCGCGTTATTGCTGAGGGGTTATTTCATTACTTATTGTTACATCTTTGCATTTTGTAAGTTTGCTTTACCGCAAACTTGGAAGCTGCAAATCTGTAACCGCATAACAAGAAAACTATGAAAGATTTGCATGGGTTACAACAACGCCTCGGCGTTACGTTTCGTGACGAGCAACTCTTGTTGCAGTCCGTCGTTCATCGCTCATATCTCAATGAGCATCCAGAATACACACTTGATCATAATGAGCGACTTGAATTTTTGGGAGACGCCGTTTTGGAATTAGTCGTGACCGAGTATTTATTTGAGAAATACCCTAATCCAGAAGGTGAACTCACCAACTGGCGCGCGGCCTTGGTCAATGCGACCATGCTTGCGCAGGTTGCGACCGAGCTCAACGTTGAAGAGGCGCTACATATGTCAAAGGGTGAGGAGAAAGATGCGCAGAGTAAAGCACGTCAGTATATTTTGGCAAACGCGATGGAGGCAATTATCGGCGCGCTCTATCTGGATCAAGGATATGCGGTCACGCGCGACTTCATTATTCGTACGGTGGTTGTGCATCTTCAGGAAATTTTTGAAAAAGAGTTGCACAAAGATCCGAAGTCTCGTTTTCAGGAAGTTGCGCAAGAATTGATGGGCATTACGCCATCATACAAAGTACTTGAGGAGTCAGGTCCTGATCATGCCAAAAATTTCCGCGTCGGACTGTATCTTGGTAAAGAACTCATTGCTCAAGGTGAAGGGAGTTCAAAGCAGGAGGCGCAAGTTGATGCGGCAATCGCCGGTTTGAAAGCACAAAATTGGTCATAACAAAAAACTTCCCCCGGTCATCGAGGGAAGTTTTTAAATTAGTTTGAGCTATAACGCGCGTAGTCGATCCATCCTTGCCCATCATAGGTGAAGACAGCAGGGGTGCGTGCGGTACCGACCGATAGCTTGATCGTGATATCACGTTCATTCAGATAGACAATTTCAGCGAGCGGCTGCGATTCAAAGAGGAGTGCGGTCGTTGCGGCAAACTCTGTAATTTTTTGTTCGCCGCGCATAAAGTCAAAAACAATGGTATTGAGTTCCGTTGAGATGTCACCTTGTGGCCGCATAATGACGGTGATGCCATCACTAATTGTTGCGGAGGCCAAGACTGCACATTGATTCAAATCAGCAGGATCTTGAAAACATTTCTGATCAACGGTGAGCTCGATTTTTTCCGGATGGTCCAGTTCGAGTGGTTGTTGGTCCGGTTCAGTAACTTGTTGTGGTACGCTGTCGATACGAAGCTCATGCTCCAAAAACGCAACCTGCGCTTGCAATTCCCCTAATGATTTTTCGAGGATTTTATTTTTCTCCTCCAGGACAGCATACCGCTGGTCTTTGTTGAGTGCTGGTGAGGCGATCATGCTGCTAAACTTGTTATTGAGCGATGCTAAATACACCCAACCAAAGAGTAAGGTTGAGGTCGTGAGTAGCAGCACGATAATGGTCAGCGTCAGCTGGAAATGGTCCTTATTTCGCATGGCTGTATTGTAGCATATCTCTTAGCAGCAGACGAGAGTGATGGCAGCGCGAGGATTGACGGAAGCTCAAAATTCTGATACCATTACGGTACTTTGAAAAATGTAGACACGTTAGGCACGCGTAGCTCAGTTGGATAGAGCGTCTGGCTTCGGACCAGAAGGTCGTGGGTTCGAATCCTGCCGCGTGCACCAGTGACTCTTTCTTCAATACGGGTGGTTAGCTCAGTCGGTAGAGCAGTTGCCTCTTA
>CAYRMM010000036.1:0-6793 GCA_964425425.1 uncultured Gammaproteobacteria bacterium
GGCGGCGCTTGAGTCGGTGAATTTGTTTGGTGATTGATGTTCCACCGATACATAACGCTGAGATCAATCCGGTGCCACGAGCAAACTGGATAAACTCATTATCAATTTGCAACGCGAGTTCGCGGGTTGGGGCGATGATGAGCACCGTTGCGTTCCGGTTCGTCACCAGCTTATCAATGAGCGGCAACAAGAAGGCGCCAGTCTTACCGGTTCCGGTGTTTGCCAAACCGATGACGTCTCGACCCTGTTGGATATGGACGATCGACTGATCTTGAATGGGCGTTGGAATTTCGTACTTCAAGTGAGCCAAGTTCTTGTTGATCTGTGGCGCAAACTTAAAGTCAGCGAATTTGTGGGTCACTTCATACGCAGGCTGCTGCACGGTCACGCTCGCTGCTTTTTTGATGAAGAGGGCAGGGTTAATGTGCTCGGCAAAGCCTTTCTTGCCTTTGCGTCCGCTGTGGCGCCCATGAAATGAGCGGCCTTTGTTGCCGGCGTGGCGAAGACGTCCGCCAAAGCCAGCGTTGCCGCGTGAGCGTTTGTGAAACGGGCGGTCTGATGAGCCGCCTTCGCGTGAAGATCGTTCGTCACGCGCACCAAAACTACCTCCTGATGAAGGTCGTTTTCGTTTATGAAATGGTCGGTCTGCTGCGTCACCTTCGTGTGAAGGTCGTGCGTCGCCATGCGAGCGCTTGTTGCCGTAGCGTGATGAAGGCCGTTTGAAGCCGTCATTGCGTGGTGAGCTTGCGCGTGAGCGCGAGCCACCGTGAGGTCGTCGTTGTGTGTTCATACCAATACGATGCATGCAGGTAGGGCATGCGATATATATAGTTATCTACCTTTTCAAGTCGTCAGAGAAACAAGAATAGGTAGGTAACTACGTTCAATAGCAGGGCTATTGTTATCTTCTTTCTTCCACAACTTTACCGGTTAGTTATAGCATACAGAAAGCTTTGCGTCAAGGATTTAATAGAAAAACCGCCCGGTCACGCAACAGCGTGGGGCGGTGAAGAGCGTGGGGCATCATGAGTGCTGTGCCCACAGTTCGAGTGCGATTTGTTGCGCAATGGCGTTGTGCGCGTATTCCACAAGGTGCGGGGGGTCGATGATCGGCCGAACGTCGTCGATCATGTCCAACGAGGTGTTGGGGAGGTCGCGGACGAGCGCGAGGATCTTGTGCTTTTTGGTGAGCTCGTCACTGAACTGGTCATCGACGATCGTCTTGACCGTGCTCCAAAAGTCCATCTGCATATTGCGGATAATCCGCTCCAGCATGAAGGGGATGCCCAGGTGCATGGTGCTGCTGAGGAAGGTTCCTTCTTCCTCCTCGTCGTCGTTGTCGCCATCACTCTCAATATCTTCTCCGTACCACCCGCGTTCGTGGAGATGGATAATGTCTTCCACGATTTGGTTGTACATGATGGAGGCCTGCGTCAAGGAGAGGTGGTCGATGATGTTCACGCAGGCGTTGAAGTAGTGGTTGGGGATTGCTCCTCCAAGATAGAGTTCAGCCGCATGAATGCATCGGATGAGGTCACGAAGATCTTCCAAGGTCGTTACCATGAGGTTCCTCCTTGTGATGTGCGTGTAGTTTTATGATAGCACGTTAGCCGTTTTTTGCCAGGGGGGCTTGTGTGCTGTGGTGAGGGGTATGGTATACTGAATGAAGACGCAGCGATGCGTGAGGCTATTCAATAATGTGTAAACTATGAAACATTCAGCGCAAACATGGGGACTGCTCGCGCTCGCAGTCGTGATCCTTGGCGTGGTTGCGTGGTATAGCATGCAAACACCAGCAACGGAGCCGACACCCGAACCGGGGGATACGCTTGTGGAGTCAACGTTCACGAGCAAGGTCGTGTATGCCTCATCGGCAGACGAGGCGGATGCTGCTGCTGATTGTGAAGCTCGCGGCGGAACCTTTAATACCTGTGGCTCACCGTGTGCACCTGACGAGGACGCGTGCATCCAGCTCTGCGCTCTGACCTGTGAATTCTAAGAGCCCTCGTATCTTTTCCTTTCATCTTCACTCTTAATCTTTAACCCCGTTATGCAACGGGGCAGGCCTTAATCTTTAACCTTATTCTTATGAACACCATGTTTCGTTCTCTTGCAATCGTGGGCATCGTCTTTGGCGTCGTGCTCACGGTCGCGACCGGCATTTGGGCCTGGTCACTCATCGAACGCCAGTCATATCAGTATCCGGCGCGCAGCGTGACCTTTAGTGGCAGTGCGCAGGTAACCGTTGCTCCTGATTATGCTGATGTTACCGTATCGGTTGTGACGCAAAATGCAAACGCGCAGGCAGCACAAGAAGAAAATGACAGTAAAGTAAAAAATGTTGCCGACTATCTCAAGCAAAACGGTATTGCTGATGCTGATATCAAGACCGTTGGATACAATCTGTATCCACAGTATGATTACGACTACTGCCGTCGAGAAGACCCTGCATTTACGGGATACTGCACGCCGCGCATCGTCTCATATGAGATGAACCAGAGCTTGCAGTTCCGCGTTCGTGACCTTGAGAATATTGGAACCATTCTTGGTTCAGTCACTGAGCGTGGGGCCAACAGTATCTCAGGTGTACAGTTCCAAGTAGAAGATGTTGATGCGGTACGCCGACAGGCAGTTGCTGAGGCGCTTGAAAAGGCACATGAAAAGGCTCGTCAGTATGAGCAGCTTGCTGGACTGCGCTTGGGCAAGATTGTCACCTTGTCTGAAAGTGGAGGAGATGTGTATGGAGGGTTCTACGCCGATGGTAAAGGTGGGGCAAGTTCGTTTGAAGCGCCCATCGAACCGGGAACACAAGATGTCACCTTGCAAGTATTCGTGACGTACGAAGTGAAATAAGAATAAAAACTCCCCCGTCATTCAGAGGGCTTTTGCCCGAAGAATCTGGGGGAGTTTTTAGTTCATGGAGTATGGTTCATGGTAACAGAGGTTCATACTTAATAATTAAACATGAATCATTAATGAGGGTAGATGTTCATGCTTAATTATTAATATTGAATTATGAACCTCAACTTTCTGCCCTAAAGCCCTAACTTACAGCTTCTGAATCTTCTGATAACTTCTGTTCCCCTTGTTACCTTTTGTCGCCCATTTCGTAGTATACTGTAGAGGAACAAACAACAACCTATGGCATACGACGAACAAGCGCTCATCAGCGCCTGCCAGGAAGGAGACGCGCAGGCATTTGGTCAGATCTATGATCAGTATATTGATCGGATCTATCGTTTTGTGTACTACAAAACATTGCATACCGAGACCGCACAAGATGTGACTAGTACGGTGTTCCTCAAAGCACTCAACTCCATTGCCCGCTATGATCTCGCCAAAGGATCGTTTGCTTCCTGGCTGTATGCCATTGCCGCCAATACCATTACCGACCATTATCGCACGCGCACCGAGGAGCGTTCCATTGAGGATGTGTGGGACCTGGATACGGGAGAGGATATACAAGTTGATGTGTCCAATAAGCTGCTCGTCGAATCAGTGCAACAGTATATGCACACACTCACCGCACAGCAACGGGACATCCTCATCCTGCGCCTCTGGGAGGAGCTGAGCTATCAAGAGATTGCGGCGATGGTGGGAAAGAGTGAGGCAAGTTGCAAGATGCTGTTTTCCCGCACACTCAAGCAGCTGCGTGCCGAGATGCCACTCGCGGCATTCATCGCGCTGATAACATTTACTCTCTAACCACACCGCCATGAAAGACGATATTCACAAGATTTTACACGAGCTCTATGAGATTGATCCTGAGCTCAAAGCGCATGAGACGACGCTGATGCGCATGATCAGCGAACTCAAAGCGCATCAACCAACAACAATTATTAATAAAGCGTTTGTGAAGCGACTGCGCAAGCAGTTGGTCGAACAAACGATAACAGAGACGTCTATGCAAACATCATTTACCTCGCGATGGCTGTACGCTTTCGCCGGAGCAATCGCTACCGTGGTCTTCATGGTACCGATCTCGCTCTACTTTTTAGCCGGTACTGGACCGATGTCGGTCACGCCGACTGCTATGGGAACCGTCATTAACCGCCTTGGCGCAGAAGCATTTGGGAGCCTTGCGGCCGTGAGTTCGACAGAAACAGCTGCGCCAACGCCAATGGGCGGATTTGCTGAAGATAAGCTGAGTTCCCGGATTATGTCGGGTGGTGGCGGTGCTGCCATGGGTGATGCGATGATCGTGCCACCGGAACCATACACCGTCTATCAATATGAATATACCGGTGACCTTGATCTCAGCGAGGTACCGACAACGGTATATCAGCGTGTGAAAGGCGCAACAGCAACATCAGCACTGGCCGGTACGTTGGGACGATTTACGATGGGATTAGTTGATGCGTCACGCTTTGATAATTTGAGCGTGAATAACTTTACTCTGACGCAAGATCAGGACAAAGGATTTATGATCAGCGTTGATTTCCGTGAGAGCATGGTTTCAATCTTCCAAAACTGGAACACCTGGGTCTATGAAGACCGTCCGCAGGTGACGCAAGGAAATTTCCCCCCAGATGATCAGATTATCGCTTTGGCAAATCAGTTCGTCGCCCGGTATGGTGTTGATATGAGCGCATACGGTGAGCCGATGGTGGATAATGCATGGCGCACCTATGCTGAATTGGCGCGTGCCCGAGGTGAGGAGGTATACGTCCCGCAGGAAGTGTCAGTACGCTACCCACTCGTGATCGAGGGTGAACAGATCTACGAGCAGTGGGGCGAAGTCTATGGTTTGTATGTGAATGTCAGTCTGACAGAAAATCAGGCGGTGAGCATGTACAATCATATTGCGCCGCAATTCAACGCGTCTGAGTATGCACTGATGAGCGATGAGGCGCGATTGCTCCAGACCATTACCAATGGTGGTAGCTTGTACCCGTATGATTACACGCAAGATCCGCTCGTGACTATTGAAACTTTGACATTAGGTGAGCCGGAGTTGATCTATATGCACTATCAGCAGTGGAACGGTCAGACGAATCAGGATTTATTTGTCCCGGCATGGCGTTTCCCGGTCACCGAACGTCCAGCAAACAACGAATGGTTTAATCAGCAGTATGTGACGGTGCCGTTGGTGCAGGATCTGTATGACGCGATTGATGAGCAACCTCGTCCATTACCGGTTGAGCCACTCATTTTAGAAGATGGTGCGGTCGAGGGTGGTGTGAGCACACTACCAGCTGAAGCGGGTGAGGTCAGCATCACATCTGATTTTGGCTCCAAGCTCGTGTATGACTACGCAAGCGGTGAAAGTGCTGCAGCTCAAGACTGCGCCGAACGCGGTGGCACCTTTAACAGCTGTGGATCATCATGCGCCCCTGACGCAGAAATCTGTACGAAAGAATGTGCGCTCGTCTGTGAGTTATAGTGAATGGTCAATAGTTAATGGTTAATGGAGGGAACCTCTCCCGTCATCCTGAATGATTGAGTGAGCTGAGCATGCGAATAACGTCGAGCATGTGGGGCGAAACGAAAGCATGAGGGATCTGGGGGAGGTTTTTGTTTTATGTTATACTATGGGTGTTTGATAATTGACATACGTCATGGCAAAGAAAAAAATTGAGCGCCATTCGCTCAAGGATACGCGTCGTGTGATTCCATTTGACCGAGAGCACAAAGAAAAGGTACCTCATTGTACCCAAATTCCTGACGCGCCGATTACCGAGTTTTTATTTTCGGATATTCGTGTTGCCTGGTTGTGGACTCTCGTTCGTCTCTATGTTGGCTACACATGGCTGACCTCAGGATGGGGGAAGATTACCAATCCTGCGTGGGTGGGTGAAAATGCTGGGAGCGCAGTGACGGGATTCGCAACGCGTGCGCTCGAGAAGGCGAGTGGGCCACGAGCTGATGTGCAGGGGTGGTACGCGTGGTTTTTGGAAAATGTCGTGATTGATCACGCGTCAGTGTTTTCAACACTGGTGTCGTTTGGTGAGGTGTTAGTGGGAGTTGCTCTGATTCTTGGCGCATTTGTGGGTGTGGCGGCGTTCTTTGGGATTTTCATGAACGCCAACTTTTTGCTTGCGGGAACGATTAGCGTCAATCCGACACTGCTTTTTTGGCAGGTACTTCTTGTTTTGGCATATCGCACCGCAGGGTGGTACGGTTTAGATCGCTATATTCTTAAATATCTAGGAATGCCATGGGCGCCCGGGCATCTCTTTACTGAAGACTGTGAATGTAAAAATTGTTCATAACGTATATAACTTAAATTGTATATGACAGACACCAAACAACAAGGGGAAGAGAAGAAAGATAAGTCACTCACCTTAGAAATCATTGATAAGATGAACGCACTTGCGGCAGCGGGCTTTGGTGTGGTTGCGGCGCTGGCATGGAATGATGCGATTAAAAATATTTTCACCATTTATTTCCCCAAGCCGGAAGATTCGATTTGGGCGCAGCTCGTGTATGCCGTGATTTTAACGATCGTGATTGTCCTGATTACGGTTGGTCTCGCGCGCTGGAGTAAACGAGTGAAAGATGTCGTTGGGGAGCATGAAGCAGCACTCAAGCAACGATTACAGAAAAAAACAGATGCATAAGAAAAAGTGACGATCAGTGGATCGTCACTTTTTCATCATCCGACGTGAGCGTTCTCCCAAAAAAGATCTTCATAAATCCTTCCAGGAGTGTCTGCACGCGGTGGTTGATGCGATGAGGGAGCGGTCGTGACCGCACCAGGATGAGGCTGATCGTGCGCGTATCAAGCGGTAAGATCAGCGAGAGCAGCGCCTCTTCTTCGTCACGCGTTGACTTGAGCGCGCGTTCGACTTCT
>CAYRMM010000037.1:0-6782 GCA_964425425.1 uncultured Gammaproteobacteria bacterium
CAGGAGGTTGAACGCGCGTTGCGTGCAGCAGGTGTTCGAGTGCGTATTGATGATCGATCAGAATCATTGGGTAAAAAGATTCGTGAGGCTGAGATTGATAAGGTGCCGTACGCGCTTATTATTGGAGAAAAAGAATCAGCTGCCAAAACGGTACAGCCACGTAAGCGTCATGTGGGAGACCTGGAGCCGGCAAATCTTGAGGCTTTTATCGAGCAGATCACGAATGAGATCGTGCAACGACAATAATAATATCGGACAAAGAAGGGCGCGAGCCCTTCTTTTAGATCCTTGAAAAAGCTTTATTTTTCAGGTACAATCAGCCTATCTATGACATCAACGGCAACCAAAAAATACCATATCATCACCTACGGCTGTCAGATGAATAAATCTGATTCTGAGCGTATTGCTTCAATCTTTGAGCAATACCGCTGTTTGCCGACTGATACGCCTGCTGAGGCTGATTTTATCGTTATGAACACTTGTAGTATTCGACAGACGGCAGAGGATCGGGTGGTGGGGCAGGCGCGTAATTTTACCCGTCTCAAAGATACCAAGCCCGATGTTCAGGTGGTGATTACGGGTTGTATGGCGCCGCGTGGAGACGCGGTCAAGAAGGCGAGTGGCGTTGATCATGTGGTCAATATTAAAGATCTTGCGCTTTTGCCTGAAAAATTAGGTTTAACGCGCCCTGAGGACAATGCTCTAACTGCTGATTATTTTTCAATCGCGCCTAAATACACGACGCCGTTTCAGGTGTATATTCCTATTATGACGGGGTGTAATAACTTCTGCACGTTTTGTGTGGTGCCGTATACGCGTGGACGTGAGTTTTCGCGCCCCATGCTTGATATTCTCAATGAGGTGGAGCACGCTGTGCAGCAAGGTGCAAAAGAAATAACGCTGTTGGGGCAGAATGTTAATTCATACCAATACGGATTTGTTGAGCTGTTGCGACGTATCAATGATATCCAGGGTGATTTTTGGGTGCGTTTTGTCTCTTCAAATCCACAGGATATGTCACGTGACTTGATCGACGCGGTGGCTGAGTGTGACAAGATGGCAAAGTATATGCACTTTGCGGTGCAGTCAGGAAATGATCGTATCCTCAAGCGCATGAATCGTCGTCATACCATTGCTGACTATGAGGGGTTATGCAATTACATGAAAGAGCGTATGCCTGATCTTGGCCTTTCAACTGATGTTATTGTTGGGTTTCCGTCAGAAACTGAAGAAGAATTTAACGATACGGTGCGGTTATTTGAGCGCGTTAGTTTTGACATGGCATATATTTCAATGTATTCAGCCCGTACCGGGACACCGGCATGGCGCCTTAAAGATGATGTCAGTAAAGAAGAAAAGAAACGCCGTGAATTTGTACTCAATGAATTGTTGGGGCGTACAGCTCAGAGTAACGCGCATAAATTAGTCGGTTCAACGCGCAGAGTGTTGATTGAACGTGTCAATAAACGAGGCACCCTAACAGGTAAGGATACGGGATTTCGCACCGTTACTTTACCTGGTGTAGCTGATACGTCATTAATTGGACGCTTTGTTGATGTGCGTATTACCGAGGCGTTTAACTTTGGTATGAACGCAGAATTACTTTCATGAACATCATTCGAAAACCAAAAATTATTGCGATTATCGGACCTACGGCGAGCGGCAAGTCTGCGCTGGGCGTTGCGATTGCTCGGGCGTGTAATGGAGAGGTGGTTTCCGCTGATTCGCGGCAATTTTATAAGGGGATGGATATTGGGACGGCAAAAATTACCCCTGATGAAATGCAGGGGGTGCCTCACCATCTGATTGATTTTTTGGAGCCCAGTGATTCCTTTTCGCTGTATGACTACCAGCAACGCGCGTATGCAGTGATTGATGATATTCTTGAGCGGGGTAAGGTGCCGATTATGGTGGGTGGTACCGGTCTGTACATCTCATCGGTTATTGAAAACTATCAACTTTCATCAGCAGGTGTTGATGAGGAGTTGCGTCAAGAGCTTCACAATCTTTCGGATGATGATCTTGTTCGTCGGTTATTGCAATTTGAAAAAAATCCTACGATTGACTTAAAAAACCGACGACGCGTAGTTCGTCAGCTCGAGTATCATTTACTCGATCCGTCATACGAAGCAGGTACTGCTGAACCCAAATATGACGTATTGATCCTCGAACCATACTATGTGCGTTCAGAGCTGTATAGTCGTATCAATAAGCGTGTGAAGCAGATGATGGAGCAGGGATTGCTTGAGGAGGTTGATCGTTTGGCGCGTCAGTATGGATTTGAGGAAAACGCATTATCGGCAATTGGATATCGTGAATTTAAAGGTTTGCATGACATTGCTCAATTACCACCACGTAAACGAGCCGATGTTGCAGAGGAGATTAAACGTAATACACGCCGATATGCCAAACGGCAGATTACCTGGTTCAAGAAATATACCGGACGTAAGCAGATTGTGCAGACCGAGCAAGAGGCAGTTGAGCTTGCTCAGCGCTTTCTTGCTGATTGACAAAAGTGTTCTTCGTTGATAGTCTGAAGCATACCGTTTACCACACAACCAGGAGGTTTTTCATGTCCGATGTTCTTACGTTGGAGCGCATCAAGGGTGCGATTGATCGCATCGAGTGCGCCCAAACTATCGCGCTCATCATGCTCAATGATGAGGCCTGCGCGCCCGTGCTGCGCGAATCGTTCGAAGTTTCGATCGATGCCGGAGGGAAGACGCATTTTGACTGGACGCCGATTTCGGAGATGTTGTATGACGACAAAGTCATGCGCAAAAACGAACCCAGCGACTGCGTCATGATCGTCTTCCCGGAGCTGCCTCGCATCGGGCAACACCTCATCAGCTTCAAATTTCGGCGCATTGGCCGGGAGGTGATCTTTACCCGTGGGTTGGGGAGCGCGGGTTGACAAAAGCACGAAAGTGTAGTACGTTGAGGTTATTGCACAAGGAGGTGCCATGACCACAACGTCAAGCGCCTCACTGAGTGCGCGTATAGTCAACATCAAGCAGGCCGCCGGCCTGGTCTATGTACTTTTTACCAACGAGGCGGACGCGGAATGGTTTTTGGATAACGGTGAAATTGCCGTCACCTTGATCCAGCCCGAGCGTTCAAAGACGTTGAGTCCTTACCGCCAGGCGCGCGTGCGCCTCTGTGGCATCATGGCCGGTCCCGGTCGGCTACAGATTTTTGAGCTCAATGAGCTCGGCGCCCAAGGAACAAAAAGAATCTCGCTGCGTGTTGCAGACGAGATTCACCAAGTCGAAATCCACTAAGACGACACGGCCCCCACGCTTGCGCGAGGGGGCCGCTTTTTTGCTATGCTGCTTTTTTGCCTTGCTTGAGCTTTGACGCCTCTTGATCTAAAAAGAGATAGATCTGTGCGATTTTTGGGTAAAGATCATCAAGGGTAGTGTTCTTGGGGTATTGCTGATAGGTGTTTTCGAAGAAAGTCAGGTCGTCTCGTATAGCTTGTATAGTAGCACCTTTAATAAATTCATTTTCCGTTGGGTCGTTAAGAGTTTCGAGCAGGTTCCTAACTCTTTGTATGCCTTTTAATACTTTAAGCTCTGCTTGCTTTTCTTCAGCTCTTGTACGCTCCTCTTTGAGATCTTCTAGTTCTGCTACCATTTTTTCATAAGCAGCAGTTTGCGCAATATACGTTGAAGGGCTGTCAGCGTGAGCATCAATGTTTTTCTCTTGAGGTGGAATCTCTCGTTCTAATTTATTGATGCGAGCTTCAAGTTCTTTGAGATTGATTGGGGATGTTTTAGTTGAAGCCTCTGCATCAAGAGGGATGTCTTTAAAGAGTTCATGGACGTTCATATAGTTCTCTTTATGTATTATGAATATATTATATCAAATATAAAGAAAAATGTCAATAGACGCTTATAAGAGGGTTGACAGAAGTGTTTTTTAAGGATATGATGAAGTATTGCCAACGAGGAGGTACACCATGACTCCTGAGCAAAGGCTCTCGGTCTTTTTCAACATCGTTGATATCAGCTGGAGCTGTGTTCGCGAGTATGCGCCTGATCTGACGGTTCGTGATATCGAACCTTCCATCAGAGCTGCAATTGCGAATCGGTCATCCGAGCGTATCCGCTATCTGCGGACCCTAGAAAAAAAAGATGGCGGCGTCTTGACGCTGCTGGACTGCGAAGCGTGGTATGAGCGGGATATGCTCAACATCACCATGCGCAGCGACCACATGATTGCATATTTCTGGATCAAATCCTCGAGTGTGCGCGCCGACATGCCGCAGCGCCTCCAGGAGTTTCCAGCTGATGAATACGACGCGTACGCAGCGGTACTGCGGTCAACCGATCTCACGTATGAGAGGAGCCATCCCGAACGTCCCTTCAAGGACGAAAAGGGCAATCTGGACCTTGAGTACGATGTGACGGTTCACTTTCCGCTAGAACTTATCTCGCCGGGCATGGCGAGTAAGGAGGGCGCATGAACCTTCGAGAACAATTTCGCGCCGGCGCGATGCTCATCGAGGCGGCGCTTGAAGAAGTGTTTCGTGATGGGCGTACAATCGGTGCTATCGAGTGTGAACCATTTTCGGTCATTACGGACAAACTCATGGTTGAGTTTGAGGAGTGGCTGGACGAGGGGCATATCTGTCATATTGGGAGCGCTCAAATGCCGTTGCAGGGCGAAGATGAAGGGAAGTATTTGCCGGTACGGGTTATCGGCAACTTCTGCAGGAAATTCTATCGCCTGGAAGTCTACATCGACGACGCACCAATGGCTGACTCGTTGGCCGAGCTCTTTGACGTCCTTTTCCGCATTTTTGTGGAAGGACATCCGCTCCCATCAGGGTTGATTGTTCGTCCTGATCATATGTATCACATCGAGCAAGCACGCTCAATGATCGACGGCGTCATTCGTGACGTTGAAAAGCGGCACTGGGCGTTTTACATCGATTGGGTCAAAAACTAACCGTCCGTCGGAAAAGTTCCGACGGACGTCTTTTTTTTATCCGAGTGGTGATTGATATCGTTTAAAGATTTCGTAGATATTTGCTGCTTGCATGATGCCTTCAATTTCGGAAAGATCTTTTTCGAGCAAGCGAGAAGTGTTTTCGGTGAGTGTTTTAAAGTGCCCTTCAGTAGGAAGGCGCAAGAGGCCCCTCATAAGGGTTTTCATTTCTCGGAGAGCTTCTGGGCTATAGCCGGCTACCTGTTTTTGTTTGATCATGAGGCTAAAGTCATTGCTTACTTTTTGTTTTGCGGCTTTAAATTGTTTTTCGATATCCAGGCCAGTTTCTTGAGTGACTGTTTTAATCTCTTTAGGTTGTTGACGTTCTTGTCCAAGAAATTCTTCAGTTACGAGCTCGACTTCAAAAAAGGTGCGGGGAGTTGGGAGCTCTTGAAGCGCTTGCTGATAGGCAGCGTCACGAAAGAGGTCGGGATTGTTTACTTTAACGTTAGCCAAGTATTTTTCAATCACTTGCTCCTCAGATGATTGCTCTGGTGTTGTCGAGGCCTCTTCAAGAATAATCGGCTCTTCAAGCTCATCTTCGAGTATGATGGGTTCTTCGGCTTCTTCAATGCCTTCTTCAAGAATAATTGGTTCATCAAGCTCTTCTTCAGCTGCCTGTGCCTGGCTATCAAGATTGCGGGCACTCTCGAGGCGCTGTAAAGCAGCCTGCTTTGTTTCAGCGGTTAGGGGAGCTGCTTCAATGACTGATCGGGTTTCATCAAAACCAGCCAAAAGGTCATCAACCTTTTGTTCAAACTCCTTTTTAGGGATTTCTTGAAAGGGATGTTTTTCTGACGCCATAGGTTAGTGCTGATTATTGCCATCTTTTGCGAGCATTTGTTGGATTTCACGCCGAGTTTCTTCAAAGTTTTTTATGCGCATCAGGTGAATTTCATTTTTGAGGGCTTCTCGGGCTGCGGTATTCAAAAGGGCAGGGTTGGCTAACGCTTCCCGCATTGCAGTGATAACCGTTTCCTTATCAAATTTTTCCTGGTTGAGAATAATCTCAGAGTGTGATGCTCCGTTTTTCATAGATGCTTTGCTATACCCTTAGTATAACACAAAAACTCCTACGAGCGGAGTTTTGTGTGCAAAAGTTCTTTGACGGCGACCGGGTCGGCCTTGCCTTTTGTTTTTGCCATCGTTTGACCGATCAGCGCTTGGATGGCATTGTCTTTACCATTAGCGTAGTCAGTTGCTGATTTTTCGTTTGCTGCAATGACCTCATCAACGATTTTTTCAAGCTCACCACTATCTGACATCTGACCAAGGTCGTGATCAATCATAATCTGAGAGGCATCACCACCCTTGGTAACCATGATTTCAAGCGCCTTGAGGGCATTTGATGAGTTGATTTGGTTAGTTGCGATGAGTAACATCAGCTCAGCGAAGTTTTCTGCAGTCACCGCAGAGTCAGAGAGTTTCGTGTTGGTATCATTGAGCACTTGATTGAGCTTATTTACCAGCCAGTTAACCGTTTGTTGGACAAGGTTTTTCTTATCCTTCTCCCAATCGATTGATGAGACATCCTGCGCCCAGTTCTGGAGTTCAGAAATTGCCGCATCAACGAAAAAGGCAAGTTCTTTATTACCCACAAGCGTAATAATATCTTCAAGCTCAATGCCGTATTCCGCCATGAAGCGAAGACGTTTGGCTTGAGGAAGTTCAGGAACCGCACAGCGCATACAATCGACATAGATTTCGTCGAGAGGAAGATCGGCGCAGCTGCTTGGGGGAGTGTCGTGACGGAAGTGCATGGGCGGAAGGTCAGGTTCGGGGAAATAGCG
>CAYRMM010000038.1:0-6672 GCA_964425425.1 uncultured Gammaproteobacteria bacterium
CCGGTGGTTGCGGCGTACAACTTCTTGCTCTATGGTAATCTCAAATATTATGCCGCGCAACGAGTAACTTCTCGGCCGACGAAGGTGTTGGTGTGGGTGCTTGTTGTCGTGAGCGTTGCCGCAATGGCGTGGCTTATCTTCTCATTTGCTGCAATTGTTATTCTCAAGCAGGACATCATGGTGAATGGTGTGCGCGTGATTAATGATGGCGTGTACCAGGGGTGGGATTAGCCGTCTTGTCAAAACGGAGGATCGTGGTATAGTGCATCTATTCTATTGATACTAACTACAGCGTGATGAAATTTTATATCTTAGGAGCAACGGGGTTTTTGGGAGGGCAGTTTGCCGAATTTTTACGTTCTCAAGGTCACGAAGTGTTGACCGATCGTCTTGATGTGACTGATTTGCCGACGATGAAGCGTGTTTTTGCGGAAACGAAGCCGGATGTGGTGATTAACTTTGCCGGTGTTCGTGCCTATCCGACGATTGATTGGTGCGAAGATCACAAAGAAGAAACCGTGGCGGTGAATGTCGGCGGCGCCTTGAACTTTGCGCTCGCTGCGCTTGAAGCCGGAGCTTTCCCAATCATGATGAGTTCGGGCTGCGTGTATAGCGGTGGCACGGACGTTGAGTTTAGTGAAGAAGATGAGCCCAACTTCACGGGAAGTTTTTATTCGCGTATGCGTATTGCCATGCAACAGGCGCTTGCCGAGCTACCGGTGTTGCAGTTGCGTATCCGTATGCCGATGTCGATGTATTCGCACCCTCGTAACTTTGTCGATAAGATTGCCAGTTACGAGAAAGTTATTTCAATTCCAAACTCCATCACCTTGATTGAAGATCTATGGCCTGCTATTGTCCGACTTGCTGAGTTGAAAGAAATCGGGATTTTGAACATGACCAATGACGGGTATATGGAGCATAGCGAAATCTTGGCGGCGTACAAAGAGATTGTTGACCCCAGCCATTCATATATTCCTATCACGCTCGAACAGCTTGAGGGGCCGGGCGGGATTACCAAGGCGAAGCGTAGTAACTGTGTCTTGTGCAACAAGAAGCGCAAGAGTCTGGGGATCGAGATGCCGGCGTTGCGCGGTGAGCGGTTACGCGAGATCATGAAGGTGTACAAGGAAAGTTGTGAGAAGAAAAATCAGGTTGATGGCATTGCGCCAACCTGTTAGACACAAGAGAAAATAAAAAAAGCGGAAGCCTGGAAGGGCTTCCGTTTGCCGTTATGAACGGCGAGAAGTTCGCGCTTAGATGAGCGTGGCGTGAGGGAATTCGCGGCTGAGATCGCTCTCGACCACGTAGCCCCGTTCGCGCAGGAACGGCTGCGGCGGGTAGCCATACGGTTCCCAGTCCGGGACGAACAAGATGAAGTCCGCCGGCTCTTTACCGATGCGCACGGCGACCTGCTGCCCCATGCCAAACCGGTGCGCGAGGCAGATCATCGTCTTGCCGGTGAAGGTGGTGCAGCCGATGAAGCCGCTGCCGACCACTTCCATGACGAGAATCTTGTTCCAGCGCTTGCGGTTGGAAAACCAGCGGCTGGGCTTTTTGGTCTGGTCGCCTTCGCTGGTGAGCGCGGGCGAGTGGGCCACGAAGCGCGGGTCATCACGCTCGATGGTGACCCAGCCGTTGGTAAACAGGCCGATGAACAGTTCGGTGAGATGGATGTGAACCATCGAATAGCCTCCTTGGAAGGTGCGTTGAAATCATTGCAGGATAGCAGATTTATCGATTCGTGTCAATCGCTGGGGACGCTGGCTTCAATGCAAAAAACCTCCCAGATTCTTCGCCCAGGGGGCTCTGAATGACGGGAAGTTTTTTGAATGGTGAGGCTTCTTATTTTTTCTGTGAGAGTTTGAGCTTGAGATCGTTCACCAATAAGCGTGCTGCTACTTCGGCATTGTCACCGAGTACCTTGAAGGTGGCTAGGCGCTTGGAACCGAAGGGGTCATAGGCAGCTGCCAATTCTTTGGAACTGAGCGTCGTGTCTGAGTAGAGTGTTGCGTGGAGCTGTTGTTTATATTCGTAGACGATGAGGATGATTTTTGCTTCCGGTGCGGTGAGGATGAGCTCTTCGATGACATCGGTGAGCTTGTCAGGTGATACTTTCAGCTCGTCGAAATCTTTTTGCGTGATGTATGACCAGGCGATCGCGTGCTGTGCGTCGGCGGTGAGTCGGGTGAGTACCTTGCCCCAGAGTTTGAGCGTCTTAATTGATTTGGTGTAGTAGAGATTTTTGATGATCTTATCACGATCCGCTCCGTGGTTGATGAGCTGTGATGCCGTGTGCAGCGTTTTAGGCGTCACGCGTACTGATTTAAAGCTTTTCGTTTTAGCGATAATGCCGCAGAGTAGGCACTGCGCGATGTGCGCGTCCATGAGTTGGTTGTGCTGATCAATTGAGCTGATGAGGTGATAGAGCGCTTCGGCGGTGGAAGTGGTGTTGGGATCGACATGATTAATCTGACCATATTCTTCGTTTTCCGGCTTGTGGTCGATGTTGATGATGGTGGTGTTGTAAAACAAATCTTGATGATCGGTAAACAAAGAGCCCAGTGATTCCAGGTCTTCCGTGTCAACGGTAATGATGAGGTCGTATGGATACGTCCCTTCTTGGGTGGTCAGGTGTTCGTGCGCGAGCGCTCCTTTTTTTGGGGTGATAATAATATTGAGCGTGCCGTCTTCGATGGCGTATGATAAATCTTTGATCGGCGTCTGTTTCACGTCGATACAAATCTTAAGCTGCTTGGTGTCTTCGAGCGTGTTAGAAATGCACTGCGACTCGGGGAGGAAGGAGTACATCGCGTCGAGCGTGAAATTATCACTCGCGATTGACACTTTCTTGCCCATTTTTTCCAAGAGCAATTTCAAAGCAAGCGCTGAAGCAATGCTGTCGGCGTCGTGGTGCTGTTTGAACGCAATAAGGACATTGGAGCTCGCGTCAATTGCTTTGTGGTATTGTTCAGTAAGTGTGAGTGCCATAACAAATAGGTAAGCAGTTGTACACCTTAGCAATGAAAACTTGCTGCGTCAATGCTCAAAACCTTTAATTTGTTGGATTTTTGTGACATTTTTAATAAGTCGCTTTAGTTTTACTGAAAACAAAGAATATTGGCATTAAAATAGTGTCAAAAAGTAGTGACATGAAAGGTGTTTTTCGATACGAGACGGTTCCCATTGAAAGGAAGGTGCTTCCGTGATACCCTATGAGTACGAAGATTAGTGAAAATATACCCTACCGACATGAATCATAAGGAGTTACCCAAGGCATACGACCCGCAGCAGCATGAAGACCGTTTGTATGAAGCGTGGGAGGAGTCAGGGAAGTTTAATCCGGACAACTACTATCTCGATGAAAACTCGGGAACATTTACGATTATGATGCCGCCGCCCAACGCGACGGGTGTGTTGCATGTAGGACATGCCTCAATGTTGGCGTACCAGGATCTCATGATTCGTTACCAGCGCATGCAGGGTAAGCGTACCTTGTGGTTACCGGGGACTGATCATGCATCGATTGCGACGCAAAATAAAGTTGAAAAAGTAATTTTTGACCAAGAGGGGAAGACACGTCATGAACTGGGGCGCGAGGAGTTGCTCAAGCGCATTGATGCGTTTGTAGAAGATTCACGATCAACGATTCGTACGCAGGTGCGCAAGATGGGGGCGTCATGTGACTGGTCGCGTGAACGCTTTACGCTCGACGAGGGAATGTCGGATGCCGTGCAGGAGACGTTTATCCGTATGTACAATGATGGATTGATTTATCGTGGTGATCGCGTGGTCAACTGGTGCCCGCGCTGTCAGAGTACGCTCGCGGATGATGAGGTGAATCACAAAGATACCTCGGCAAAGCTCTATACGTTTAAGTACGGTGCTGATTTTCCGTTTGCCATTTCCACGACGCGTCCTGAGACGAAGCTTGCTGACACGGCGGTTGCGGTACATCCGGCGGATGAGCGCTACGCGTCATATATCGGAAAGGTTTTTGAAGTACCGTTTGCGGGTGGTGTGACGCTTAAGATTAAAGTCGTGGGCGATCATCATGTCGATAAGGATTTTGGAACGGGCGCGTTGGGCGTGACGCCGGCGCACTCAATGGTTGATTATCAGATGGCGCTTGCGCATGATTTGGATATTATCAAATTGATCAATGAAGAGGGGCGTATTACTGAGGCAGGTGGTGCCTTTGCCGGGCTCACGACGCTTGAGGCGCGTAAGCAGGTGGTTGCCTGGTTGCGCGAGCAGGAGTTGATGATCGAGGAACAGGACATGCCGCAGAGTTTGGCGATCTGCTATCGTTGTGACCAGACGGTTGAGCCGATTCCGTCATTACAATGGTTTGTTGATGTTGATAAGAAAATTAAATTTCCTGACGGGCAGCAACAGACACTCAAAGAACGTGCGCTTGAGGTCGTTCGTGCCAAGCAGATTACGTTTGTACCGGAGCGTTTTGAAAAGACGTACACGGACTGGATGGAAAATCTGCACAACTGGTGTATCTCACGTCAGATTTGGTATGGCCATCGGATTCCCGTGTGGTATCGAGGTGACGACATTGTTGCGGCGAAGGCGCAGCCGGAGGGTGAAGGTTGGGTGCAGGATACGGATACGCTCGACACCTGGTTTTCATCAGGTCAGTGGACCTTTGCGACGCTTGGCTGGCCAGGTAATGTGAAGCAGGATACGGTCGCGGAGCGGTATGAAGAAAAAAATGATCTCGAGCGGTTTCACCCGACGGATGTTTTGGAGACGGGGTATGACATTATCTTTTTTTGGGTTGCGCGCATGATTCTCATGTCGACGTATACGTTGGGAGAGGTGCCATTTAAAACGGTGTACTTGCATGGACTCGTGCGTGATGAGCAGGGTCGCAAGATGAGTAAGTCGCTGGGTAATGTGATCGATCCGCTTGATGTGATCCCCAAGTATGGGACCGACGCGTTGCGTCTTTCGTTGATCATCGGTTCAACGCCGGGTGCTGATCTGAAGATGAGTGAGGCAAAGATTGAAGGATATCGTAACTTTGTGAATAAGCTCTATAATATTGCGCGCTTTATCTTCCAGTCAGTTAATGAAGTTCATCGCGTCACTGAACGCCCTGCGGCACAGACACTGGCAGATGAATGGATTCTGAATGAGCTTGATAAGGTGATTGTCGATGTGTCACGTCATGTTGAAGAGTATCAATTTTCACTCGCGGGTGAGCGTCTTCGCGACTTTACGTGGAATACACTTGCGGACTGGTATATTGAGATTGCCAAGATTGAAGGAGGTAAAGATGAGATCTTACTCTACATCTTAGAAAAGGTGCTCGTGCTGTGGCATCCGTTCACACCGTTTGTGACGGAGTATCTGTGGAGTTACTTTGGCGACGATGAATTTTTGATGACACAGCGATGGCCGCGCGTGATTGCTGAGGATATTCGGGAAGTGCCATTTGATGCTATCATGCAGGCAGTGGCGACGATCCGCACGATGCGTGGAGAAAACAAACTTGATCCGGTGCTCAAGCTGAACGCGATGATTGTGAGTGCTGATGACCGGCAGTTTGCCGAGCAGGCGGAGATTATCAAGCGCCTCGGGCGTCTTGAAGAGTTGACGATTGTCGAATCAATTGACGAGCGACCGAAGCAATCAGCGGCAAGTGTCTTTGGTGAAGGAACGACAGTGTACTTGCTCCTCGAAGGATTGATTGATGTCGCCAAAGAGACGGCGCGTCTTGAGAAAGAAATTGATGAGACGTACAAGCAGCTGACGCAGGCAAACGCTAAGCTTGAAAACAAAAACTTTGTGCAAGGAGCGCCGCAGGAAGTTGTCGAGCAGGTGAAGCAGCAGTTTAGCCAGGCGGAGCACAAACTCGCCGTACTCAAAGAACAATTGGAAACGTTACATTAATTCTAACGTATGAAATTTTTCCCATTCGCACATAAAGAACCGACCGTACTCGTTGATGAGCAGCTCATCGATGAGTTTTTGTCGCGCGCTGTTGAAAATCTCTATCCGTCAGCGGACGAAGTTCGTAAACGCCTCATGAGCGGCAAGCGACTCACGATTTATACCGGCGTTGATCCAACGGGAGCATCTTTGCATTTGGGGCATGGGACGGTATTTCGTAAGTTGGCGAAGTTGCAACAGCTGGGGCACAAAGTTATTGTGCTCATCGGGAGCTTTACGGCAAAGATTGGCGATCCGACCGATAAGATGGCGGCACGCGCGCAACTCACTGATGAGGATGTAAAGCGCAACATGAAGGATTATGTGCTGCAGCTCGCACCCCTCATTAACTTTAAAGACTCGACCAATCCTGTTGAAGTTCGTTACAACGCGGACTGGCTGGGGAAGATGGATTTTGCCGATGTCGTTGATCTTGCTTCGCACTTTACCGTGCAGCAGATGTTGGAGCGCGATATGTTCGCGAAGCGTATGGATGAAGGGAAGCCGATTCATCTGCATGAATTTTTGTACCCGCTCATGCAGGGGTATGACTCGGTCTATCTTGATGTTGATATGGAGATTGGCGGCAATGATCAGACGTTTAATATGCTCGCCGGCCGCACGTTGCAAAAAGCAATGCAGGGCAAAGATAAGTTGGTGATGACAACGGAGTTGTTGACGGATGCTGAGGGTAAGAAGATGTCAAAGACGGATAATAACTTTGTG
>CAYRMM010000039.1:0-6662 GCA_964425425.1 uncultured Gammaproteobacteria bacterium
TTGCGGATTGACACCTGAAATTACCAACCCGGCTTCTTCAAGTTGCGCGCGGTACTCATTGTTAAACTCATAGCGGTGACGATGGCGTTCACTGATCTTGTGCTCACCATACGCTTCGTACGCCTTCGTTCCTTTTTTCACCAAACACTCATACGCACCCAGACGCATCGTACCGCCCATCTCTCCCCGTTCAATCTTGGCAACCTGATCAGGCATGATGTGGATCACCGGATGTGGCGTGTGATCATTCATTTCCATTGAGTTTGCCTCTTTGATACCAGCGACATTGCGCGCGAATTCAATCACAGCCGTTTGCATGCCATAGCACAATCCAAAGTATGGGATATTATTTTTACGGCAATACTCAATGACCTTAATCTTCCCTTCAACGCCGCGCGATCCAAACCCACCGGGTACCACGACGCCATCAAACTCATCAAGTTCGACCAGCTTCTGCGGATGCTTTTCATATTCCTCGGAATTGAGCCAGATAATCTCTGGGTTAACGTCATGCGCCCAGGCAGCATGCTTAATAGATTCAATCTCCGAAATATATGAATCCGTGAGCGTAAATTCTCCGCTCTCAAAATACTTCCCAATCACCGCAATACGCACATCACGAGTCAATCCATTTTTAATTTTGTCGCGCAACGCACGCCAATCCTTCATGTCTTTTTTCGACGGCTTCATGCCAAACGACTCAAGGATCTTTTCCCCCAAGCCGAAGTCATCAAAATTAATCGGGATGTCGTAAATGGTCTCAACATCCGGTGCCGAGATCACGCGGTCTGCCGGAATATTACAAAACATCGCCAATTTCTCACGACGCACATCATCAATCGGCAATTCCGAACGACATAATAAAAAGTCTGGCTGAATACCCGTAGAGTTAAGCTCACGAACCGCGTGCTGCGTCGGCTTGGTCTTCATCTCACCCACCTTGCCGGGGATTGGAAGATACGACACCATCACGGTGCGCACATGATCAGGCATCTGCGATTTGAGCATGCGGATCGCTTCGATAAAGAGAATATTCTCATACTCACCAACCGTTCCTCCAACTTCAATGATCGTAAAATCAGCCTTTGCCTTGCTTGCCGCCTGCTTAATCCGATCAATCACTTCCAACGGAACATGCGGCACCACCTGAACGCACTTCCCCCCGTACTCCAAATTACGCTCCCGATGAATCACCGTCTCATACACACGACCGGTGGTCATGTAATTCACCTTGTAAATATTAATATCCAAAAAGCGCTCATAGTTACCGATATCCTGATCGGTCTCATCACCGTCTTCAGTCACAAAAACCTCACCATGTTCAGTGGGGTTCATCGTACCCGCATCAACATTAATATATGGATCAATTTTCATTGCCGTGACCTCATACCCCTTTGATTGGAGCAACTTACCAATCGAAGCAGCAGCAATTCCTTTCCCGACTGACGACATCACACCGCCGACGACGAAAATAAACTTATGATCTTTTGAAAGCATGGTGGAAGTTAGTTATTAGTTGATAGTTATAAGTGAGGAACAGCCCCTCCGCAAACAAAAAACACCCCATCAAGGGCGCTTCTTTTTTTGGAGTGCCTCTTATATTGTATCGCGCTCAAAATAATTGTGCAACCCTATGACCAGAGGCGGCCAAAAAATCCTTTTTTCTCTTCGGATTGCGTCGATGGGGCCGGCTTATTGGCAGCTACCTCTTGTTGAATAGTATTCCACAATCGCAACGCCTCCGCACGCACAATATCGCTATCATAATCACCACCATGCGCCCGCTGACCTTCATAGGCATGCGATTTATGATCCAGGTGCAAATCCAACTCAAGCGGCTTTTCAGAAGTCACATAGACATGAAATTTGGGGAAATGCTGCGCACCCAGCCGTTTATAAAACGAAAACTTATCCAGCTTCTTATCATGCTGGAGCGCATATCCGCAGCGTCGCAATAACACTTCGCTGTTTTCTTGGAAAGAGACTTTAAATGGGATTTTCATAGAGATATTGTATCACACCGTACCATTCGCATCCATTCGCCCATCGTCAACCCAAAGATCTCTCGGGCAAAAGCCCTCGAGATGACGATGGGTCACACTCATCTTATGCGCAACATTCGCATCATTCGCATCCATTCGTATCATTAGTATTATTCGCATAATTCGTATACCCCCCTTGACAAATTTTACCCATATGCTAAGTTGGACTATCGCCCAAAAAGGGCTTCTCTTCCCGTGTTTTCACCCGTTCTGCAAGGAGGACCGTACCTTGAAACCCAATTCCCTGACCCCCAACCGCCAAGGAGGCATGCACATGTTTCGCAACCTGATGGCCGTGCTGGCGCTGACCCTCGTGGTCGCCGCCTGCAGCAACGGCAAAGAACCGCTGAACGCGGGCAACAACGAGCTGACCCGTCCGCCGGCCTGCGTCGAAAACGACCCCGGCTGCAGCACGGTCACCGTACCCCTGCCCGACTACATGCAAGAAGACTGGCAGGCCGAAAACCGCCAGTACCAGCAAGCCGCCGCCATCGGCCTCGCGCCCGCCACACCCACGCCGCCCGACGTCTACGTCTGCGGTACCGTGGAAGACGTGAACGGCCAACCCGGCAGCGACTGCGTTCTGCATACGGCCGACGTCGGCCCCGGCAACATCCTGCAGGTGACCTACACGCTCCGCGTGGGGTACGTCTACACGATCGCCTACTACTACGCCGGCCAGTTCCGCGTCGACAACATGACCGTCGATGCCGGCGCCGGTGCCGTGCCGATCACCGGGTTCATCTTCCGTGGCGGCCTCGCCACCGGTGATCCCGGCTCGTACTGCGGCGGCGAAGGCTTGTGGGGTCGCGGCTACGGCTGCTTCTACGTCGACCGTCACAACGACGGTACCGTCGAAGCGGCAAGCTTCAACCAAGCGCCGTGTGACGCGCAGATCTACGACTACGTCGAGATTTGCGCCACGGACTCGGATCTCACGGTCACCAGCGCCACCGATGTGGAACTGGTGACCAGCTTCGAGTTCGACGTGACCGGCGCCACGAACGTCAACGCCGGCGGCAGTCAGCCGTCGCAACAGATGTCGTGGGATGCGGGACGCAGCGCACACTGCTACCAGCTGAACAGCGTCTTCGTGGGCCAAGAACACCTCCTGCGCGCAACCACGCCGCAGACCAACCCGACGACGGGTTTCCGGGTGAACTTGGACACGCTCACGCTGGCGGAGGTATCGCTCAACAGCGTGGTGAGTACGCCCAACGAGGTGTACCACCACTACGTGACGACCTACACCGCACCGGCGGCGCCCGACCTGTACAACGCCTGCTCGGCCGGTCTGAACGGCTCCGTGCCGCACATCGACCAGCTCGGCGACAACCGAACGATCACGGTCAACGCACCGTAATCGACGGCATCATTCGCCCCCTCGCCCCCTTCCGTACTTCGCTGCGGTTGGGGGTCTTTTTTTATACGAATGATACGAATGGATACTAATTATTCGTATCCATTCGTATCATTAGTTTGCGTTCATTCGTATTACTTCAAATGCCTTCTCCAGTTGCGGGTCCCGATCTGCATCCCAATCTTCTTCGGTGAGATCAACAACGATATCTGGCGTAATTCCTTCACCTTCAATAGCAGTGCCACTTGGCGTCAACCATTTCGCAATGGTGAGTTTAATCGATGAACCATCGCTGAGATCAAAGAGTGTCTGTACCGACCCCTTCCCAAACGATTGCATACCGATCACCTGCGCCAAATCATAATCCTTCAACGCGCCGGCAAGAATCTCTGAGGCAGATGCCGAGCCTTCATTGATGAGGACAATCACCGGATACTCAGCAAGAATCGCGCGCCCCTTTGCTTCATGCACCGTTGTTGACCCATCATATGACTCTTCAGTCACAATCACGCCGTCTTCGATGAACAGCGACGCAATCTCAACAGCAACATTTAAGAAGCCTCCCGGATTGTTACGCAGGTCCAAGATAATCTGATCAGGGTCAGCAGCTACTATTTCTTGCGCGATATTCTTAAAGGCACGATCCGTATCAGCATTAAAGTAACGAAGTTCAATATATGCTATTTGCTCCTCACGCATCTCCCAGCTCACTGACTCAATTCTTATCTCATCACGCACAATCGAAATTTCACGAGCCTCATCCCATCCTTCACGATACACGGTCAACACAACGGTTGTTCCCTTCGGCCCTCGAATATTGGCTACCGCCTGATCAATTGAAATACCTTGCGTATCAAGCTCGTCAATCTGAAGAATATAATCCT
This sequence comes from uncultured Gammaproteobacteria bacterium, assembly GCA_964425425.1. GTDB lineage: Bacteria > Patescibacteriota > Patescibacteriia > CAIXNZ01 > JADLGS01 > CAYRMM01. The sequence goes on from CAYRMM010000039.1 coordinate 4,287, forward strand.
TCGCTCGTAAGCCCGCGTTAAACGCTGGCGTATCCGGCAATGGCGCGACGACTTGTAGCTGATTATTTTTAATCGCGATCTCAGCACCAATACCAAAGAAACTACCATTAAGTTCCTGCAAAAATTCTTCATTCACGTCAGGTGTCAATAACATTGAGTGCGGATCCTGCAGTGACCCCACGAGTCCGGCAAGCGCTCCATACAAGAGCTCCGTTTCACTCACCGGCTGATCCACATAGTGCTCAGTAATGACGTCCCACGCCTCCCACAACAAGTCAACATCAACATCTTCACTCAAATAGGTCGGGGTTTCGCCGACACCACTAACGGATCCGCTCCCTGTTGGCATCTGTTGCGTGTCTCCATCAGAACGCTGGCCAATGACCATTCCCGCCATAAAGGCGATGATCACAGCGATAATTAAAACATAGTAACTAAAAAATCGTGTTGTTTGCTGAAATCGTTTCATGAGAAAAAATAGAAAGTAAGTAGTGCTAGTATAGCATGAATCCCCTCCATTTCATAGAATAGCAGGCTGACCTCATGACCTTGATTTTTCTCACTTTCTTAGGTATACTCTATGCATATTCTTAAGTATCTCTATGCCACGATATCGCATCCAAGGAGGAGCTACCGTCAGCGGAACCATTGAAGTCAAAGGGGCAAAAAATCAGGCAATTAAATTTTTTCCTGCCGCATTATTGTGCTCGACGCCCTCCACCTTACACCGTATTCCGGGGATCCTTGATATCGCTATCATGTCTGACATTATTCGCGCACTTGGCGGAACGGTCAGCAATGACGGCGAGACCTATACCATTGACCCGACCTCACTCTCAACCGCAGCACTTCCCGCAGAGCTCGTGACGCAAATTCGAGCATCTTTTTTATTCATCATCCCCCTCCTCCATCGTTTCAAACAAGTAGTCTTTCCTCATCCGGGTGGCGACGCTATTGGACGACGCCCCATCGACATGAGTTTGGATTTTTTGCGTGACATGGGCGCAACGATTGAAGAAGCGCATGACGCCTATGTAATCTCTGCAGATCGCTTACAAGGGATCACGCACACCTTCAAATGGGTCACCCACACCGGAACCGAAGCACTTATCATGGCCGCAGTCTTAGCAAACGGAACCACCATTATCAAAAATGCCGCACTTGAACCTGAGGTTGGAGCACTCTGCGAATTTTTAAATAGTGTCGGCGCGAAAATTTCCGGCATCAACACGACAACATTGACGATTGAAGGCGTGCCGCAGCTGAATGGCGGCGAGGCCACCATGATTCCTGATCGTATTGAAGCAGGTACCTTTGCTATCATGGGAGCGCTCTGTGGCGATAACCTCACCATCACCCATGCCCATACCGAGCACCTTGACGTGTTGTGGAAGTATTTTGACCTCATGAAGATCCCCTACACCATCACCGACTCAACGATCCACATCAGCCGAGCGCCAAAGATCATGCCGGAACACGTGAAGACGCATGAATATCCCGGCTTTATCACCGACCTCCAGCCCCCCATGACGCTGCTGATGACACAGGCTCATGGCCAAAGCATGATGCACGAAACCATTTTTGACGGTCGCCTTTTTTACACTGACAAGCTCGTCAAAATGGGTGCTGATATTATCATGGCAGATCCTCATCGCGTTATTATTAATGGACCAGCACAACTCTATGGAGACGCCATCGCAAGTCCCGACATTCGTGCGGGCATCACGTTAATTCTAGCGGCACTCATTGCCAAAGGAACATCTGAGGTCATGAACATCCACCATATTGAACGTGGACACGCTTCGTTTATCGAACGTATGCAGGCCATCGGGGCACCCATCACGCAAATCAACGACTAGCCTATGAATATCAAAATCCGACGCGTTATCATGTCCTTCTTTATCCTCTTTTTCGCGATTACCGCGCCGCTTTTGATTTTGTACGCTTCAGGCTACCGCTATGACGTCAAGCGCGGACGACTGCAGCGAACCGGAAATATCTTTATCGAAGCTCCCAGCATCCGCAACGCGCAAGTGTACGTCAATAATGAGCTCTTCCGTGAGCCGCTCACTCGCAAAGTCTTTGTCAAAAATGTCATCCCCGACGAGTATCGTATCCGTATCGAAAAAGAAAATCGTTTCACCTGGGAAAAGCAACTCGTCGTCCAACCCGGCTTCACAACCTTCGTGAAAGATATTGTGCTCTTTTTGCAATCAGAGCCGATCGTACGAACACAAGGCACCATCCAAGCGTTTGCCGCGAATACACCCGGGACACAGATTGCCTACAGTGAGACACGTGATGATCGCAACGAGGTCTACCTCTTTGAAACCGGGTCCGGAGCAACGCATCTGCTCTACCGCCTTTCAGAGTCAA
>CAYRMM010000040.1:0-6645 GCA_964425425.1 uncultured Gammaproteobacteria bacterium
GGGATTATCTTTTCCGCGGCGTCATTAAAAATTATTGCGATTGAAATCGGTAAATCATTCTTTTATCGGGAGCAGCAACGTAATCACGTATCTGTATGATGCAACAACTCAAAAAATATATACCGCGCCCTTTGATACAGATGTATCACTGGATTCTCGCGCTTACCGCATCAATTGCGTACGGTAATCCAAGCAAGGATATGATTGTGATTGGCGTTACGGGGACGAACGGCAAATCGACAACGGTGAATATTATCGGCAATCTGTTGGAGGGTGAGCAAACGCCAGTTGGGTTTGCGACGACTGCTAATTTTAAGATTGGGGACCGTGTCTGGCTCAATGACACGAAGATGACGATGCTGGGACGTTTTCGATTGCAAAAAATGCTCAAAGAGATGCGTGACGCGGGGTGTCGGTATGCCGTCATTGAAACCTCATCGCAGGGGATTGAGCAGTTTCGGCATTTGGGCATTCGCTATGACTATGCGGTGTTCACGAATTTAACCCCGGAGCATATTGAGGCGCATGGCGGATTTGAAAATTACAAAAAAGCAAAGGGGAAATTATTCGCACGACTCAGTCAGTTGCCATCAAAAACCATTCAAGGGCGTCGTATCCCCAAGACAATTGTGGTTAATCTTGATGATGAGCATGCTGATTATTTCCTACAGTTTCCTGCGGAAGTTAAGATTGGGTATACCCTGAAAGATCGGCACACTGCCGAGGTTGATCGGATTTACACGGTTGCTGATATGCAACTAACTAACACGGGGGTTGCCTTTGAGTGTGAGGGGACACGTTTCACTTCAGCGTTATTGGGTTCATTTAATGTGTATAATGCTGCGGCAGCATTGAGTGTTGCTTTTGAAGAGAAGGTGCCCCTTGAGCACATGCAGCGTCGACTTGCGGCGATTCCTGGTGTGCCAGGACGTATGGAGCTCATTAACGAGGGGCAGGATTTTATGGTGTTGGTTGATTACGCGCCTGAGCCTGAGTCGCTTAAGGGGCTTTACACAACGTTGGGATTATTTGAAAAAAATAAATTGATTCACGTGTTGGGGTCATGTGGTGGTGGGCGTGATGTGATGCGCCGTCCCGTACTGGGTGGTATGGCCGGGTCAAGAGCTGACTATGTTATCGTCACCAATGAAGATCCGTACGATGATGATCCTTTGGAAATTATGCTTTCTGTCGCGCAGGGTGCTGCTGATGCTGGGAAAGTGAAGGATGAGAATCTTTTCATCATCGAGGATCGTAAGGATGCAATTCATAAGGCGATCGATCTTGCGCAGCCGGGGGATCTGGTATTGGTGACAGGGAAGGGTTGCGAGTTGTATATTATGGGTGCACGAGGAGTCAAGATTCCTCATGATGATCGAGAAGTAGCACGCGACGCGATTCGCGCGAAATTACGTCAACGCCATGCATAACAATGATTATTACAAAAAGATTACGGTTGCTGAAGGGGAGGAGATTGTTGAGGTTATTCGTCAGCATTGGATAGCAAAGATTGGCGCGCTGTGCGCGGCAACCTTGTTTGTCTTACTCCCGTTTTTCTTCATGTTTTATCTATTTGGGCTTGGCGCAATCGGGGTGACGCTTTTTGTAACACTCATTATTTTTGGTCTTATCTTTTGTGCCCGCGAATATTATATGTGGAAGTATAATGTCTTTGTGATCACCAACAAGAAAGTTATCGATATCGATCAGCGTGGATTATTTCATAAAGTTGTTTCTGAGGTTGCGTTCCCTAAAGTGCTGGATGTTTCGTATCAAAGTAAAGGTATTATCAACGCAGTGTTTGGATTTGGGGATATTACCGTCAAGACCTCAATTCCTGACTTAGCCCTCGCTATCCGTCATGTAGCACAAGTGAAAAAACGCACAGCGCTTTTGATAGAGGCTATTTCGGATGGCGGCGGAATGAAGCAGCGCAGTGAGGTGACGAGTGCGCAGAAGCGAGAAAATTTTCAGGATTTTCTGCAGCAAGAGGCGTTTGAAGAATATGAACACGTGCCACTCAAAGAACTTATTGAAACGTATACCGACACTTACTCAGTTAACAGCCTGAAACGCTTGATTGCGCAAGCACTGGAGCGTGGCAATGAATCTGATCCGGTAGACAGTGAGGGGTAATGCGGTGTATACTATACCTATGAAGCGTGAAAACAAACGTCGATCACATTGGTTTGGCTTTTTGTATACAAAGCTCTTTTTGATTGTCGGAGGGATTGCTGCGGTATGGATTGGAGTTGCTGTTGTTCGGGGATTTTCACAGCGGTATGCGGTGAGTACCGAAATTGAAACGCTCAAAGCGGAAATTAGTCGTTTGGAGCGTGATCAGAACGATTTGACAGCATTGCTCCACTATTTAGATAGTGAAGAGTTTATCAAGCAAGAGGGAAAGATCAAGTTTGGACTCAAGGAGGAGGGGGAGCGTGTTGTTGTTATTAATGAAACGCGCACCGAATCAAAGCCCGACTTGCAGTTGGCGCTTGCTACGTCCGAGGAAGAGATTTCAAATCCTCGCAAGTGGTGGAAATTTTTCTTTAACTAAAAAATTCATGCAATCAGTATCACGATATTTATGTATTGTCGTAATCGCGCTCATACTGGGGGGGCTGAGTGGGGTTACTGATGTTCAGGCTCAGTATACGTATCGTTTCGAGTATGGCGAAAAACAAACATTGCATCTTGACGATGCGACGGCGCGCAAAGGATATACGATCGAAGCATTTGACGGGACGTTTCGCTTTGGTATTACGCCTGATGTTTTGACGCAAGGGGGGGGATTTGAATTTAAAAAGGTAGAGCTTTTAGAAGATTCGGGTATGGAAACGCCACATGGGTATGTGCGCGTCTCTGATATTATTGAGTTTGATATTAAAAATAAGGAGGTGTACAACCCTGCCAAACCATTTTGGCTGCAGATGAAGTACGATTCCGATTTGATGTTTGAGAAGTTCTTGTTTTACTTCGACCAAGGTAAAGGGCGATGGGTGCAGCTTCCTTCGACGACAGATTTACAGAGAGGGATTGTGAAGGCTGCGTTTCATTTGCCATACGCTAAGTTAGCGGTGTTTGACACGGATGCAATGCGCTTTGGCAAGGCGTCGTGGTATGCCTATAAATCATGTATGTGCGCAGCATCTCCTGATTACCCAAAGGGGACTGAACTGCTCGTGCTTAATTTGAATGCTGACGAGGCGATTGTGGTGACGGTGAATGACTGGGGGCCTGAACGCGACGTCTTTCCTGATCGCGTGATTGATCTTGATCTTGTTGCGTTTGAAAAATTTGGCTCGCGTCGCATCGGTGTTTTGCAGAATATCTATGTCGCACCATACCACTCGACGGATTTTACTGACGCACAAAATGTTGTATTGCAATCAGGTGGCGTCGCGCCGCTTGCGACTGAAACGATTCTTGCATTAACACAGCGTGATGATGAGGTGGTCGCGTCAGATGCAGGAGCTCAAGAAGTTCAAGGGGATGAAATAGTGCCTGAATCGCCCGTGACTGATTCGCCAGAAACATCAACGGATTATTATTTCGTCAATTAGATGATTCAATTTAAAAACGTCTCAAAAGTATATCCACCTAATCACTACGCACTGAGCGAGGTGAGTTTTCATATCAAGCCGGGTGAGCTGGTGTCGATTGTGGGACAGTCGGGTGCAGGGAAGTCAACGATTATTAAGCTCCTGACAGCAGAAGAAGCGCCGACGAAGGGTGAAATTATCATCGGGGGTTGGAATATTACCGATATTGCGGATCGAGAAGTGCCTGCACTCCGCCGACAAATTGGCGTGGTGTTCCAGGACTTTAAGTTGTTACCCAAAAAGACAGTCTATGAAAATGTCGCTTTTGCGCTTGAGGTAAGTGGGACGCCTAAAAAGCGTATTGCTGATGTCGTTCCGCAAGTATTAAAGATCGTAGGGCTCAAAGAGAAACACAATAGTTTTCCTGAGCAGTTATCGGGTGGAGAAAAGCAACGCGTCGCGATTGCGCGCGCGCTCGTGCATCGTCCTAAAGTCTTGTTGGCAGACGAGCCAACGGGTAATTTGGATACAATTAATACCCAGGATATTATTCATCTGCTTGAAAAAATTAACGAGTTTGGAACGACAGTCGTCTTAGTCACACATGATCGTGATGTGGTCAACACGCTTAATAAACGCGTGATCACGCTCGAAGACGGTAAGGTTATCAAAGACGTTGAAAAAGGGAAGTATCATATTTAATCTTTACGCATGTTTGTCTCACTTTTCCGTGTCATGAAGTTCGCTGTCCAGGATTTCTTTCGAAATTTCTGGCTTTCGTTTGTTACGCTCACCATTTTGTTTTTAGCGCTCTCGGCGGTGCATGTTTTAATCATTCTCAATACGTTAGCTGACACGGCGATCAATCAGGTTGAAGAAAAGATTGACGTTACGGTGTATTTTAAAAACACGGTGCGAGAAGAACAAATTTTCAATGTGCAAAATTATCTTGAGGTGATGGATGAGGTAGCATCGGTGACGTATGTATCCAAAGAGGATGCGTTGGCGAACTTCAGAGCAAAGCACCAAGGCAATGAAAAGATTTTAGCGACGCTTGATGAGTTGCAAGATAATCCGTTGGGCGCGACGTTGGTGATTAGCGCGCAGACAACCGAAGATTATCAGGCGATTTTGGGGGCGCTTGAGAGTCAACAGTACGCAAATTTAATTGAAGACAAAGATTTTGATGATCATCGGCTCGTTGTTGACAAAATCACGGCAGTGACGAATCGCGTGTCATTTGCGGTGATGATTTTGGCGGTGGTTTTTGGCTTGATTTCAATTCTGATTGTATTTAACTCAATTCGTATCGCGATTTATACACATCGCGATGAGATTCGAATGATGGCGTTGGTGGGAGCGACCAATTCGTTTATTGTCGCGCCGTTTATCGTGCAGGGACTTCTCTTTGCGCTCTTTGCGGTGCTTGTCTCGATGGTGGTGATGTATCCGTTTTTAGGGGTGATGCAGCCATATATTGCTACGTTTTTTGAGGATGGCGGTGGCTTTAATATTGTGCAGTACTATAACGCAAACTTTCCTATGATCTTTGGGCTCATGTTTGCTGGTGCCGCTTTGATTAATATTTTTGCCTCATTGTTGGCGACGAATAAATACCTCAAGTACTAGTCAGCGCCGTTGACTTTTGGCGTCAAAACGCCTATACTACTCGTACTTATTGGGGTGTAGCCAAGTGGTAAGGCAGCGGGTTTTGGTCCCGTGATCGAGGGTTCGAATCCTTCCACCCCAACAATATCATGAAATTTATATAAAAGCCGCCTTTGCGGCTTTTGTGCTATCATACACATATGAAATCAGGATTTCTTTATATTGATAAGCCGGCAGGAATGTCTTCATTTGGCGTGATTCGTAAAGTGAGGGGGATTACCGGAGTGAAGCGCGTTGGACATGCCGGTACGTTGGATCCGTTTGCAACGGGGCTTTTGATTGTCGCTGTTGGGCGTGACTATACCAAACAGCTGACGCAGTGGCTCAAGCAAGATAAAACCTATGAGGCAACGTTGATGTTGGGAGCGACGTCAACAACCGGAGATCCAGAAGGGGAGTTGACGATGCGTGAAGATGTTCACGCACCATCGGTAGAGCGTATTCAAGCGGTTCTTGCTGCGCATACCGGTGAATTACAGCAGGTGCCGCCAGCACATTCGGCAATTCGTGTGAACGGTAAGCGTGCCTATGAACTGGCGCGCAAAGGGAAAGAAGTTGTTTTAGCGCCACGCACGGTGACAGTGCATGAGATAACACTCGATGCATATGAGTATCCCATGCTACAATGTACGGTAAGCGTGAGCTCGGGGACGTATATTCGTTCATTAGCGCAGGATATTGGCGAAGAGCTGGGCACGGGCGCGTATCTGACGGCCTTACGCAGAACGCGAATTCGTGATGTTTCCATTGATCAGGTAATAACGCTTGAGCAGCTGACGCAGGATAACTGGGAGCAGTTCTTGCATGAATAAATATATTTTAATGATGCTATGATGATCTATCTGAATATTTTGCAAATTGTGTTGGCGGGAGTGGGGTTGTATATCGCTCTCGTGGTAGGGCGCAGCAAGCGCACCGGGAATGCGCTGGTCTGTTCTATTGAACATGACTGTGATTCGGTGGTGAACTCTGCTTTTGGGAAAACATTTGGCATTGAAAACACCGTATTAGGCGCGTTGTATTATGCTGGCATTGGTATTGGCTATGCGATTGTGGTGCTTTTCGGTGATTTTGCCATCGCTGGGGTCGCGTGGTCATTGTTACTCTTAGGTGCGTCACTTGGAGCAGCACTCTTCTCGTTGTATTTAGTGAGTATTATGGCATTTAAGCTCAAGCAATGGTGTGATTGGTGTCTTGGCTCTGCGACGATCTCGTGGTTGATTGCCGCGGGTAGTGTGTTGATGTATTTTTTGGGGTAGGATGTATAAGCAAAGCAGCGTTGACAGAGCGCTGCTTTTATGATATTTTCAAGTATTCAAAGGAGTTTCCCCATGAGCTTTGTTCCTTCCATGACCCAGAAAACCTTGCTCCACGAGCTGATGCAGTTGTTTGGTAAGGTGGATGCGCTGAGGAAGCGTAAACACCCTAAATTCGA
>CAYRMM010000041.1:0-6538 GCA_964425425.1 uncultured Gammaproteobacteria bacterium
CGTCCAGGATTGGTGCCGACGCGTGAGTGGAAGTGGGAAAAGAAGCAAGAGGAGTGGTATATTGGAGACACTTACCATCTCTCAATTGGGCAAGGTGATATTCTCGTCACGCCACTGCAAGTCGCTTTGTATACGAGTTATTTTGCAAACGGATCGCGGCTGTATGTCCCGCACGTCGTGCAGAGCATTATTGACGCGCAAGGCATTCGTAAAGACCTTCCCGCACGCGTGTTGCGTGAAAACATTATCGATCCACTTAACACCAAAATTATTCGCGAAGGTATGCGTGCAGGTGTCACGGAAGGTTCCGCACGATACCTATCGTCTTTGCCGGTGACGGTAGCAGGTAAGACGGGAACGGCTCAGTTCGCAAAAAACAAAGAGCCACATGCCTGGTTTACGGGATTTGCGCCGTATGAGAAGCCTGAAATTGTGGTAACGGTCTTGGTTGAAGAGGGGGGTGAGGGAAGTGCTGTTGCGGTGCCACTTGCTCGTCAAATCATCGACTATTACTTTGGTGAGTATCAACAGGATTTTGATCTTCCACAGGAGAATTGACAGGCCAGGATAACTCCTATACAATAATTATTACAGCTTACTACCTCTGGGGCAGCCCCGTGTTGTGATGGTTATGAAGGGATGTGCACTCAGAGTTTTCTTATTCATAAGCGATGATATGAGCAATGAAATTTTGATGACGCAAGAAGGATACGATTCGGTCAAGAAAGAACTGGACTATCTAAAAAATGAAAAAATGCCCGAAATTATTCAACGCATTGAAGATGCTTTGAAGTTGGGTGATTTATCGGAAAACGCCGAATATCAAGAAGCAAAAGAAGACCAAGGCATTACTTCGGCAAAAATTCGTGAGCTAGAAAATAAAATTCACAATGCGAAAATCATCGAAAAATCATCAGGTGGTCCGGTGAGTATTGGCTCTCGGTTAACGGTGGTTGACGAAACAGGAGCGACGAAAGAATACGAGATTGTTGACCAAACGCAGGCTGATCCAGTTGCCGGTAAAATTTCAAATGAATCACCGATTGGTGAGGCATTCATGGATCGTGTTGAAGGTGATACTGTCGAAGTTGCCCTACCTGCGGGAACAAAAACGTTCACCATTAAAAGTATTAGTTAAACTTCAAAAAACTAGCTCTCATGAGCTGGTTTTTTTGTGAGCGTCATCCTTTAGGAGAAGGTGAGGTATGTTGAAATTGCGAGGTTTTGGCCGCTTTGGCGGTACATGCACAGCTTTATTTACAAAACACCCTAAATTAGGTAAAATTGCAGGGATGAGTATAACTAATAGCTACTGCTATGACAGACAATCCCGAACGCGATAATCGCCTGGCAAAACTTGCAAAATTAGAAGAGCAGGGTATTGCCCCGTACCCGGCAAAATACGAAAAGCGCAATTACCTAGCTGAAATTTTCGAGCTTCCGGAAGGAACGGTCGTGAAGACTGCCGGACGACTTTTGACGTTTCGCGACATGGGTAAAATTTCTTTTGCGCATCTCTATGATGATTCAGGGCGTGCTCAGATTGTTATTCAAAAAGATGCAATCGGAGCTGACGAATACAAGCGCATGACCAAGCTCCTTGATTTAGGGGATTTTATAGGCGTTGAGGGTGAGGTGTTTGTCACGCAAAAAGGAGAAACCTCAATTAAAGTTACTTCTTGGATGTTCTTGGGGAAGGCATTATTGCCGTTACCTGAAAAGTTCCACGGTCTCAAAGACGCAGACAGCGTACAGCGTCAGCGCTATCTTGAGTTGATTAGCAGTCCTGAGGCAAAAGCACGTTTTGACGCACGGTGGAAATTGCTTCGTGCGTTGCGTGAATTTTATTGGGAGCAAGGCTTTACCGAAGTTGAGACGCCAACGCTCTTGCATACGGCAACCGGTGCTGCCGCTCGCCCGTATGTGACACACAACAACGCGCTTGATATTGATCTCGTCTTGCGTATTTCACATGAATTACCGCTCAAAGAAATGGTTGTTGCTGGGTATGAGCGTATTTTTGAAATCGGCAAAGCATTTCGTAATGAGGGGATTGATCCGTCGCATCTGCCGGAACACACACACCTTGAGCATTATGCGGCGTATTGGGATTTTGAAGACAACATTACCTTTACCGAACAACTGTTTATGCATGTGTTCAATGTGCTTGATCTGCCAATGAAGATGAAGATTAAGGACAAGGAAGGGCGCGAACAGGACGTTGACTGGTCACTACCGTGGAAGCGCGTTGACTTTATTCAAATGATTTCAAGCGACTCGGGACTTGATATCATGCAATACCAGGACGCAGCGTCATTACGGACTGATTTGCGCGAACGTGGCATCGAGTTTGAAGGGATGGATGAGATGGGGCTTTCGACGTTGATTGATAATTTGTATAAAAAAGTCTCTCGACCAAAACTTGTGAATCCGACAATCCTCTATCATTTTCCTAAAAGTCTCCAGCCATTGGCTCGTGTCAACGACAATGACCCCAACGTTGTTGACCAGTTCCAGCTGGTGGTGAATGGATGGGAGGTGGTGAAGGCATACTCTGAGCTTGTGGATCCTGTTGATCAACGACAGCGATTTGAAGAGCAGATGCAGGCGCGCGCGCAGGGCGACGAAGAGGCAATGGAAATTGACGAGGGGTATCTGACCGCTATGGAGCACGGTATGCCGCCGATCTCAGGGTGGGGGATGGGGATTGACCGTCTCATGGCACTCCTCACAGGGCAAGACAACTTGCGTGACGTAATATTTTCCCCACTCATGAAACCACTTACGGAAGCGTCCGACGATTCACAAACCGACGATAACTAATCTGTATGCTTGATATTCAATTTATTCGCGATAACCAGGAGCTTGTAGCGACTGCGGCGCGTAACAAAAACATTGATCTTAATGTTGCTCAGCTCATTGAGCTTGATGACCGTCGGCGTGAGCTGCAACAACAGATCGATGAATTGCGTGCGCAGCGCAATAAGATTTCAGATATGTTGCAGGATGCTGCTCAGCGTACGCCTGAGGTGATTGAAACCGGAAAACGTCTCAAAGAAGAGACAGCAGCACTTGAAGAGGATCATCGTCAGGTGTTGGAGTCATTTTTCACGTTGATGCTCAAGGTTCCTAATATTCCTTCGGCAGATACGCCTGTTGGGAAAGATGACACCGAAAATGTCGAGATTAAGAAACATGGCGAGGTGCCTGTTTTTGACTTCCCGCTTCGTGACCATGTGGAGCTGGGCACCTCATTAGGACTCCTTGATTTGGAAAAAGGTGTTGCAATCTCGGGGTTCCGTGGGTACTTCCTTAAAAACGAAGGAGCGCAGATGCATATGGCGGTTCTCCAGTATGTGTTTAATAAGTTGATTGCAAAAGGCTATACGCCAATGACCGCGCCTGCGATTGTTCGAGAAGAACCATTGCTCAATATGGGACAGTTTCCTGGACATCGTGAGGAAACCTACCGTTTGGCAGGTAAAGAGGGGGAAGAGGATAAGTATTTAGCGGGCACGGCGGAAGTTGGGCTCTTAAGCTATTTTGCCGATGAAATTATCGACGCACAGCAGCTACCGATTAAGCTCTGTGGATTTTCGCCGTGTTATCGCGCGGAGGCAGGGTCGCACGGGAAAGATACCAAGGGGCTGTATCGTGTGCATGAGTTCATGAAGATTGAGCAGCTCGTCATTGCTCGTAATGATCTTGAGGCGTCGCTGAAGATCCACGAAGAATTACTTGCGGTATCAGAAGAAATTTTGCAGGATCTGGGGTTACCGTATCGCGTCATCATTACCTGTACCGGTGATCAGGGGCAGGGGAAGCATAAGATGTACGACGTTGAAACATGGATGCCATCTCGAGAAAAATACGGAGAAACGCATTCTAACTCATTGCTGACTGATTGGCAGGCACGACGCGCCAATATCCGCTATAAGGAGGGTGATCAGATTGTGTACGCGCATACGCTCAACAACACGGCGATCGCTTCGCCTCGTATTTTAATCGCGTTATGGGAAAATTATCAGCAAGCAGATGGCTCGATCCGCATCCCTGAGGCATTAGTGCCGTACATGGGTGGTAAGACAATTATCCAATCTCACTAATCCTACGTCGTTCGTATGAGGCGCCTTCTTAAAGCATTGGTAACTAACCTCTTGTCATATAAAGCACGGGCGTATATGCGCGAATGTGATCTTTTTACTATTGCGATTATCGGAGGGCGTGATCGTGGGGTGTTTCGTGATCAGCTGCACGAGTATGTGTCGCGCCGTGGGTATGCACTTTTGGTGAATCAGCCGGGGATGAATTTCCGCCTAGGGCTGTCGCTGACCGTGTTGCGACTACCTATTGGGGGGTCATCGTGGCGTAAATGGCTTCAGAGTCTTTGGACGAGGCCCTCTGTCTGCGTGGAGGATATCTATATTCAAGAATTCGCCGCAACGAATGAACGCGACATTGCATTCCTTGCGTCATTACTGACGCGTGGTCTTGTGGTGCTGACGCCCGATGTTTCATCTGAGGTGGCGGCTGCTTGCATTCAATACTTTGACCCAGTGCGCGTGATTGCTCCATATGAGTTTGGTCTTGAGTCCGTGGTAACCTATGGTTCGTCTGACAAGGCAACGATTGAGCTTATTGCTGCCCAAGAAGAGGAGGGGGGTACGGTCATTCAGGCGCGCATCGAGGGCGATCGAACAACGCTCCAGATCTCTAAATTTGGTGAACACTATTTTTACTCAACACTCATTGCCGAGTATTGCGCGCGACGTTATGAAGTTCAAGCAATCCAAACCGTATCGCCGTAGTTTCGTTTCTCGGCGATCACGCAAACGCACCAACCCATTTACACGCACGACGCGCTCGTGGGTGAGATACCTTGTGTGGACGGTGAATACTGTCCTTGCGGCGGGGATTGGATATTTTTTTTATTTTTTCTTTATCTCTGATTATTATACGCTCCGCAATGTTCGCGTCGAAGGGATGCAGTATGTCTCATCAGCTGAATTTTTAGATGTTGTGGAGCGTCATCGTGATACGTATACATGGTTTGGTATCCCAACAGATAATCTTTTACTGTACTCAAAAAAGAAGCTACGCGCTGTTATTGATGAGCAGTATTTGTTTCATGGCATTCGCCTTGATAAGCAACTTCCTGATACGCTGCATATCACCGTGCAGGAGCGTCGAGTCGTGCTCAGAGTATTTGCGCCGGCTCATGAGTACTTAGTCGATGATTCGGGTGTTGTTGTGAAAAAAATTAACAGTTACAAGCAGCGTCCGTCGATACTGAGCGTGGCGACGCAGCAGGTGGAGGATGAGGAGGTCTCTGATGACTTTTCGTTGCGCGCTGACAATGATCAATTTACCCGCATTGTGTTTGAGCAGGAGAGTGCTTTGCGCATTGGGCAACATATTATGCAACCGGAAACAATCCAGCTGTTTCTCGACCTTGCTGATCGTACAGATGTATCATATCCCATTGCATCGGTTAGTATTCCGCAAGCCTATCCGCAGTATATGACGTTGCATATGCAGGGGGGGTGGAATGCAATCCTGAACAGCTCTGAAGCACTGGAAGTACAGCTGCAACGGCTTGCGCTGGTCATTGAACAGGAAGTGAAGCCTGAAAATCTCTCACGCATAGAGTATATTGACCTAAGATTAGGAAATAACATCTATTACCGATATAAATAGTTGACATTGGTGAATTATTATTTTATAATATATACGTATAATAACCAAGTATGGTAGATCAGGGAAGTAATCATAGCCTCAACTTACGTGCTGATGATTTTACCGATGCGGTGATTGCAATAACGTACCAGTGCAATAGTCGCTGTATTATGTGTAACATCTGGCAGTACAAAGGCCCGGCGCCATTGGCAGCTGAGGAGTATTTGAAGGTGCCCAAAACGCTCAAAACCGTCAATATTTCGGGCGGTGAGGCGACGTTACGCGCTGATATTGCTCAGGTGATGGTAAACATCAAGAAAGCCGCGCCACAGGCTCGATTTAAGATTTCACATAACGGATTTGCACCGCTCCTGCTTAAAAAGCGCATGGAAGAGATTTTGGAGCACATCGACAAAAAAGACATTGGCGTTGTGGTATCGATTGACGGTCTTGAAGAGATGCAGGAGAAGGTTCGTCGCATCCCGAATGGATTCAAAAAGAATATGGAGTCAATTGAGGTATTGCGCGAACTTGGTATTGATGACATTACGATTGCATTTACCGCCGGTGACTATAATATTCATGAGTTGATGAAGCTGTACGCCAAGTCTCGTGAGTTGGGTACAGAGTTTACGGTTGCTGCCTTGCATAACTCAGATCATTACTTCCAGATTACAACCAACAAAATTGATCACCTTGGCGATTTCCGTGATGAGTTTATGAAGTTGGTGCGTGCAGAGTTGTCAACGTGGAATCTCAAGCGCTGGGTGCGAGCCTTCTTTGCATATGGAATCTTATGGTTCTTGTTGCGCAATGAGCGCTTACTACCAAATTACGCAGGGAAAAAGGCGTTTTTCTTGGA
>CAYRMM010000042.1:0-6466 GCA_964425425.1 uncultured Gammaproteobacteria bacterium
GCCACATAACGTATATACTTCAGGGGAGCTCTTTGCTGAATTGATTGAGGATCGTGAGATTGCGCTTCCTGAGAGTGCACACGGTTGGAAGTTTATTGATGCGGCATCAGGGGAGGTGTCTGAGCAAGGGGTGGCTGATATCGTTGTTAATTACACGACCTCAACCTATCAGGCGAAATATGTGTATGATCAGGAGCGTGGGCAGTATCAACGGTATCAGGCAAAGCAACCGATGGTGACGGAGACGGGTGAGGGAGTATGGGTTGATACGGTGATCGTAGAAGAACATGCTCATGAAGTGTATGACGCTGTTGGGCGACGAAATATTGATATTGTTGGTGAGGGGAAGGCGTGGGTGTTTTATAAAGGGCAGGCGCATGCGGTTACCTGGAAAAAGCCGACTCGCAATGAGCTAACACGTTACTATGATGAGCAGGGTATTGAGTTGCCGTTGCAGCGTGGCAAGATTTGGGTGAATATCGTTGAACCGGGAACATTTGAATGGTAAGGGAGGTTATACAAAAAACACGAGCTGGAGAGCTCGTGTTTTTTATTACGATTGATGTCTGATTTCAATAAATCGGTCCTGACCGAACTCATCACGGTGGGTGAGTGCTGGTTCGTAATCTTCAAGATATTTTTGCGCGAGTAAGGTGACGGCTTCTGCTTGGTCGTTACCTATTTCAAAAAAGATGGCTTTAGGTTTGTTTTGCAGCAATGATATTTGACGCAAGAGTGTGTCGTAGTAGTCTAAGCCGTCTTCGCCTCCGTCCAGCGCGAGACGTGGTTCATGCGCGATGCTGGGCTCTGCCAGATCCGCGGTTTTGACGTATGGAGGATTGGAAACCATGATCCATGAGGTGAGGGGGATGAAGGTGTTGGGGCGCAGGAGGAGGTTACGTTTTCTAAAATTGATATCCAACTTGTGTCGAACCGCATTCAATCGAGCAATCATGAGTGCCTTCTTGGAGACATCGGTGCCGATATAGTGAAAATCTTTTTTACTCGGTTTGAGTGTGAGTGCAATGGAGATGATGAGTGCACCACTACCCGCGCCAATTTCAATAATATTGCGGATATTGTGACGCAGCGCATATGTCGCAACCATGGTGACGAGTTGTTCGGTTTCGGGGCGGGGGATGAGGACTGCCGGCGAAACCTTGAATGTATGATCGGCGAAGAGTACAGTGCCGATAATGTACTGCACCGGCATGCCGGCTTGACGTCGCTCAAAACAACGTTTCCATCGGCGATACTGATTAAGGGTGAGGCGTTGATCGCGGTGCGCGTAAAGATGTGTGCGAGAGCACTTAAGAATATGCTCAAGGAGTAGTTCGACGTCAACTAACGGGTCACCGAAGATACCTTCAAGGCGTGAAGGGGCGGTCGTAAGGATGTCGTGAATTGTTGTTGTCGAAAAAGGAGTGCGCATGAGCAATCGTTATGAGGCTTGTTCGAGCGACTCGCGATCGGCTTTTTTGAGTTCGTCGACAATGTCATCAAGGTCACCGTCCATGATGCCCGAGAGGTTGCTCCAGTTATGTTTGATGCGATGATCAGTGAGGCGATCTTGGGGGAAGTTGTAGGTTCTGATTTTTTCGCTGCGGTCACCGGTTCCTACGAGCGCTTTACGCTCAGCGCCCTCTTGAGCCGCTCTTTTTTCTTCTTCATATTGCTGAACGCGTGCCATTAAGATTTGCATGCCTTTGACACGGTTTTGCTGTTGGTTGCGCTGATCTTGTGAGGTGACCACAATACCGGTCGGGAGATGGGTAATGCGCACTGCTGACTCAACCTTGTTGACATTTTGTCCCCCGGCACCGGATGCGCGGAGTGTGTCGATGCGTAGATCGTTTGGGTCGATCGTGATATCAACTTCATCCACTTGGGGCATCACGGCAACCGTCGCTGTGGAGGTGTGAACACGCCCTTGTTTTTCGGTTTCTGGAACACGCTGTACGCGGTGTACACCCGACTCATATTTCAAATGACCGTAGACGTCACGTCCGTTGATTTCAACAATAACTTCTTTGTATCCTCCGATACCGATTTGATGTTCGGAGATGATAGTTGCCTTCCAGCCTTTGCGTTCCGCGTAGCGAACGTACATGCGCAACAAATCAGCAGCAAAGAGTGCTGATTCGTCACCGCCAGCACCTGCGCGAATTTCAAGCATGACATCTTTCGCGTCTTTGGGGTCTTTGGGGATGAGTAGTTCATCAAGCGCTGCTTGCAGTCGTTCATGCTTCTCTTCAAGTTCGGGGATTTCTTCGTAGGCGAGTGCCGCCATGTCAGGATCACCACTTGCCGCTGTTTCGCGTGCTTCAAAGAGCGCTCGATCAATTTTCTCCCATGCGATGAGTGCCTCGTACTGCTCTTTGACCTCGGCGTATTCCTGTGAGACGGCGGCGTATTTTTTGGGGTCAGTAACGAGGGCAGGATCCTGGATCTGCTGTTCAAGTGCGGCAAACTGATCTTTGATTTTTTGATACCGTGGTTTCATATGAGCGTATTATAATAAAAAAGATGCCATATCACAAAAGATGGGCATCTTTTTTAAGGGCAGTGGTTATGCCTCTTCTTTTTCTTCTCGTTTTTTGCGTTGAGCAGCCTTCTTGTCTTTCTTTGACTTGATGTCGTCAGTTTTTTTCTCAAGGCGCTGCTTAAACTTATCAAGTTGTCCGGCAGTATCCAAGAGTACCTTCTTGCCGGTGAAGAATGGGTGTGAGTCTGACGTAACTTCGACTTGAATGACGTGGTACTCGACGCCGTCAATGGTTTCGGTGTTTTGGCTTTCCAGTGTTGAGGTCGTGAAAATGCGTGCTCCAGTAGAAGCATCTTCGAAAATCACGTTCTGTACCTGTGGATGAATGTCTTGTTTCATAACACGAGCTAGTTTTATAGTGCGTGAATTGTAACTGATCAGGTGTAACCTGTCAAGTGTGATGGTATTATAAAACCCGATTCTAGCTTGATGCGCATGTCCAGGCAGACACGTGCGCCAAACAGGAATCGGGTTTTACGCCTCGAGCAAGATTTTTTCAACTGCTCGTTGTTTTGTTAACTTTTTGCACTCGTGGCAGACAATGATACGCACACTGTACTTTTCCATGGTGCTGGTCTCAATCAAGTAGCACATTTCGCCTTCGCAAAATGCGTAGGGCTTGCGGTGCAGGCCTGACTGGCAAAAGTTAATCTCTTCTTTTTTATGACGCTTGTATTTCATAATAAAATAGAGATTAAGGGGAATGTTAGGGTGATTGCCGTTGGATTCACGAGCAATCGTTTGACCATAGCATAGATGGTGAATTTTGTCAATACCTCGGTGTAGCTGCGCTACGGTGAATGGTTGATGGAATATGGTGAATGGGTACTCAATCTATTATGAGTAACCCCACACCAGAAATTCTCGCTCTGCTCGAGTTACGGGGTGGGGGGCAAAGGTTAATTATTCATACTTAATTATTAATATTGAATTATTAACCCTTACTCCCATTAACGAGTTTTATTAAAAAAGCCCCACGCGCGTGCATGGGGCTTGGGTGAAAGAGCGTTAGGCAAGAACCTTATGGGAGCGATGCTCGATCTGGCCATTCTTTTTATGAAGGAATGACTCACAGACCCGGAAGGGGAGTCGGTAAAATCGTACCCCGTACAGACTGCGCAAAAGCACGAGGTAGTGCTTTTCGTCGTTGTACTCGACCTCAATAGGCCATGAGACAACGTCGTACATGCAGTTGTCTTCTAGGTCCTTAACGGTGAGCGGTTTACCTCGGTCGGCAACCGTTTTGAGCGCCAGGAAAAAACAGATAACTCCCCATAGATTGAAGAGTGCACCTGCGATAGCTGCGGGATGGTTAACGCCGTTTTCGGCCAGCAGTGCTGATCCAAGCATGATGCTGATAACGCCCCACATACTGAACTTACTGGGATTAAAGAGCAATCTCCACGGCATAGACCTCCTGATGATGGTAATAGTGGATAACGGGCATTAAAGCACAAAAAAATGAATGAGTCAAGTGTTATTATTGTTCAGATCTTGACCTTTTGCGTGAGATTGAGTACACTTGAGCCACTATTGGGGAGGCATTCGTCTCAACAAGAGGCTTTAATTAAACAAGCATGCGCTTGCACTCCTTCCCCTGACGGGGCATTAAGGAACGCATGCTGAGGGTAGGGTGATGGGTAGAACCATCCTCTGCGTAAAAAGGAGAACGACATATATGTCACACGTACCAAGCATTGAGGCTTTGCTTCAAGCCGGCGTGCACTTTGGGCATCAGGCATCAAAGTGGCACCCAAAAATGAAGCCCTATATTTTCGGTGTGCGCGCAGGCGTACATATCATTGACCTTGAAAAGACGCATGAAGCGTTGACTGAGGTTGAGAAAGTTATTACACAGACGGTCGGACAAGGCGGCAAAGTCTTGTTTTTGGGCACTAAGTCGCAGGCACGCGATGCTATTGCGACGCACGCGCAGCGTGCTGACCAACCGTATGTCATCAACCGTTGGGTTGGTGGATTGCTGACCAACTTCCGCACGGTGACACGCCAGGCGAAGAAGTTGAAGGATTTGATCAAGCAGCGTGATACCGGTGAGTTGAACAAGTACACGAAAAAAGAACAGATTCAGTTTGAGCGTGAGATCGAGCGCCTTGAGACACTCGTTGGAGGTGTAAAAGATATTACGGTTGAGCCTGCATTGATGTTCATCGTTGATATCAAGACTGAGAAGACGGCGTTGTTGGAAGCGCACAAAAAGGGTATCCCTGTTATCGCGTTGTGTGATACGAACGTGAACCCTGATATGGTTGACTACGTAATTCCGGCAAATGACGATGCTAAGAAGGGTATTGATCTTATTGTAAGTGCAGTTGCTGATATGGTTATTGAGGCGGCGAAAAAAGCGCACGTCACCAAGTAACCTCGTCTGACAAATAACATTTTTCTCTATGGCAGTAGATATCGAACAAATCAAGCGCCTTCGTGAGCGCACGGGAGCTGGCTTTGCCGACGTGAAAGAGGCGTTGGAGGCAGCGAACGGTGATGAAGAGGCGGCAATCGAAGAATTGCGCAAAAAAGGAGCAAAGGCAGCAGCAAAGCGTGCTGATCGAGCAACGACTGAAGGTATTGTACACGCATATATTCATAGTACCGGAAAGCTCGGAGTTTTGATCGCCTTGGGTTGTGAAACTGACTTTGTGGCTCGTAATGAGCAGTTCAAAGAATTAGCAAACGACTTGGCGCTCCACATCGCGGCATCACAGCCACAATATGTTGCCTCAACTGAAATTCCTACGGACGCGGTTGAAGCGAAGAAGGCTGAGCTTGCGGAAGGATTGAAGGCAGAAGGAAAGCCTGCTGAGATGATTGAAAAGATTGTGGAGGGTAAGTTGAACAAGTGGTATGAAGAAGTATGCTTGCTCAACCAAAAATTTGTTAAAGATGAAGATCTTTCAATCCAGCAATTACTCGAAGAAAAGATTGGGACGATCGGGGAAAAGATCGAAGTACACGGGTTTTCAGTGCAGCAAATTGGATAATAAACAAGCGCATCACCTCCTGACGGGAGGTGATGTTTGTTTTTATGCACAAGAACGGGCATCTGTCGCGTAAATGTGCTATACTAGGGATGATATTCTTTTTATCTTTTGTATGACGCAAACCACAGATAAGAACATGCGCGAAGATCGGGTGGTGCACCTTGCATCTCGTGACCCGTTAGTATTTAGCATTCAGGCGATGATTGTCGCCGCGATGGTGTTTACACTCTCGTATGTTTTGTATATCTTTTTGTTTGGACGGCATGTGCAGACGGGTTCGGTGCTCACGACCACAGACCAGCAGAGTCAGGCAGTTGCTGTTGATGAGCTGGTTGAAGATGGCGTTGACGAATCTGAGTTTTTTGAAGGCGCCGTTGGGGGTGATATGGTGAATGAGGAGGCGTTGCAAGGACTTTTCCCTGCACTGAAATAATGAGCACCATAGGTGTAATTTATAGTTTTATCTACTGAAATATGGCACGACCAAAAGTTGCAATTAATGGATTTGGAAGAATTGGACGACAGTTCTTCAAGGCGTATCTTGCGCAAAAGCCGGGGTACGATATTGTCGCGATTAATGACCTGACAACGCCGGAAAATCTCGCGTATTTACTGCGTTATGACAGTGCGTATGGCGTGAGCGATCTTAAGATTAGTTATGGTAAGAACTTTATCAAAGTCAATGGCGTGAAGTATCAGATTTTTGCCGAGAAGGATCCGTCGCAGTTGCCATGGGAAGAGCTGGAGATTGATGTTGTAGTTGAGTCGACCGGATTTTTTACCAAGGCGGAAGGCGCGCAGCTCCACATTCAGGCGGGTGCTCGTAAGGTGGTGATCTCGGCTCCCGGGAAAGATGCGGAAATCGAGACATACTTGCGCTCGGTGAATGACAAAAAAATGAAGAAATCGGCAAAACTGATTT
>CAYRMM010000043.1:0-6427 GCA_964425425.1 uncultured Gammaproteobacteria bacterium
GAAAAAATATCGGAGCTGATTGCTCCCAAGATAGTGAATGTTGGACGAACTTCTGCGCCGAAGGGAAATGCATCGACGATAGCAAAATAGGAGCAAGCTGCACAAATGATTCGAGCTGCAATGGCTTTAAGTGCGCCTTTAATGGATCACCTGCATGTACATTTGGTATCGATGGTTCAGACTGTAACTCAAATAGCGAATGTGCTGATGGTTACAAGTGCCTCTTTGATCAAGGTAATATCTGCTTCAAATCAGAGCAAACACCATGGTCACGCTGCGCCGATCAATCTGACTGTCCGGGTGGAAGTGAGTGTAAAGAACCTCCATATGGCACTTTTACCGATACTGATATTTTAGTCTGTGTTCCTTCGACGGTTGAAAAAGTTGAAGGCTGTTCAACTGATACTGATTGTGCTCGGGTTTCAAACGAGCGTCCGTACTGCTTTGCCGGAAATTCAGGACTTCCTGGAAGCGGTGCTGAAGATTTCTGTGTCTCAGGTAATATCGGTTCACCGTGTAAGGATGGGAATGATTGTCGACCCGATCTGCGGTGCACCCGTTATTCAGATTCAATGGTTGGAATCTGCACTCGTGGTCTGTGGGGAAGCGGTTGTGTCACCACAGCTGACTGCGCAACGGGACTTACCTGCTCTTCAAAAACAGGCCATAACAAATTCTGTAACTTAGGGCCATATCCCGGCGCTCGATAACGCTTGACAGAATGCGCTCCAGTGTTCTGAGAAAATATGCTACCATACAGTGGTAGTATATTTTTGTATGGCAAAAACAAAGGATATTTTTATCTGTTCAAGCTGCGACGCCCAATCCCCCAAGTGGTCAGGACGCTGCTTAGAATGTGGTGCCTGGGGAACACTGACGCAAACTCAAACACCGGGGGCACACGCACGCACAAGCGCACCATCCGTTCAAGCCAACACCTCGCGCGTTGTCTCCTTTGATTCCTTCACAGCACATGCCCAACAGCGCATGAGCACCGGCATCCCCGAAGTTGATCGCGTCTTAGGTGGAGGTATTGTAGAAGGCTCCTTAACGCTCCTGGGTGGAGAGCCGGGTATTGGTAAGTCAACGCTCGTATTGCAAATCGCGCAACAGCTCAAACAACCCGTCCTCTACGCCTCAGGCGAAGAGTCCGCCAATCAAGTCAAACTTCGCGTCGATCGCCTAGGTTACACGCTTGATAACGTCTCGTTTGTGGCCGAACATATGATCCAACAGATCGTAGCGCTTGCGCGAGAACTCACGCCGCGTCTGTTAATTATCGACTCTATCCAAACCCTCTACTCATCCGAACTACCCGCAGAGCCCGGGAGCGTCAACCAAGTGCGCGCCTGCACCGTGCAGCTCCTTGAGCTCGCCAAGCAGCATGGTATTGCGACACTCATCATTGGCCATGTTACCAAAGAAGGTCAGGTAGCAGGCCCCAAGACATTGGAACATTTGGTTGATAGTGTCTTGTATATTGAGGGTTCAAAAAATGACCAATACCGCATTGTGCGACCGGTCAAAAATCGTTTTGGCTCTACGGATGAAATTGGCGTTTTTGAGATGACGACTCACGGCCTGGTTGAGGTTAACAACCCCTCTGAGCTGTTTTTTAGCCCTACAGCGACGCTTTCCAGCGGGACTGTGAATACTATCGCCCTTGAAGGTTCGCGCCCCTTTATCGTCGAAATTCAGGCCTTAGTGACCAAAACACAGTTTGGGTATCCACAGCGTAAAGCAGCTGGCCTGGACCTCAATCGCCTCCACATGCTCATTGCCGTCCTCATGAAGCGCACTCAACTCAAACTCGAGGCACATGACGTGCATAGCAATGTCACTGGCGGATTTAAAATTACCGAGACTGCCGCAGATTTGGCGGTGTGCCTAGCACTCGCCTCTTCACTCCACGATCGCGTTCCTGACGGTCCGCTGCTTGCGATCGGTGAGGTCGGCCTTGGTGGTGAAATTCGACCTGTTGCGCAGCTCAATAAACGGATCGACGAAGCGCGCCGCGTCGGCTTTACTAAAATCATTGTCCCTAAAACAACCTCACTCCCAAAAGACCCAAGCCTCTTCCCTGTTTCCAATCTCAAAGAAGCGTTAGATGCACTCTAACGCTTCTTCATTTCTGTAACCTGGTTATTCACGGTGGTTAACTATCTGTTGCGCTGCGAGGCGCGCGGTAAGCTGCGGATAGCGTTCGATGCTATCACGCTCAAGAAAATTCGCTACGGCATCACGCACCTCCTGCATCAAAGCAAGGTCATCCAACCGCGCATAGCGGAGCGGCGGCAAGCCGGACTGACGCGTTCCATAAATTTCACCGGGGCCGCGCATCTGTAAATCATACTCAGCGAGCGCAAAGCCATCTTCTGTTTTTTCCAATGCCCGCAATCGTTGCTGTGTTTGTATGCTTGCGCCATCTTCATGGAAAATGTAGCAATATGACTGATGCTCTGCTCGACCGACACGTCCACGTAACTGATGTAGCTGCGCCAGCCCAAATCGCTGCGCGCCCTCAATCATCATGACTGAAGCATTGGGAATATCCATACCAACTTCAATCACGGATGTTGCAACCAAGAGGTCAAGCTCATGGCGCGCAAATGCTTCAAGCACCGCATCTTTTTCGCGTGGCTTAAGTTTGCCGTGAAGCATGCCGATGCGCATGTCGGGGAAGATCTCATTGTGGAGCCGTGCGTACTCTTGCTTCACGGAAGTCACTCCCAGCTTGTCAGACTCATCAATTAGCGGACAGATCACAAACGCCTGACGGCCCTGCTCAATCTGTCTGCGAATCGCCTGATAAGCGGCAGCTCGCTCACCCTCTCCAATAACTTTGGTAATAATCGGCTTTCTTCCCTGTGGTTTGTGACGCAGAAGCGAAACGTCCAAATCACCATACACAACCAACGCCAAGGAACGTGGGATCGGTGTTGCCGTCATCGACAGTAAGTGTGGCATCGTGTGCGCTAAATTACGCTCTTTGAGCAATTTCCGCTGCTCAACGCCGAAACGGTGCTGCTCATCAATAACAACCAATCCACAATTATGAAAATAGACATGCTCCCCAAAGAGCGCGTGCGTACCAATCACGACGTCACAATCACCTGACTGAAGGTCATTGAGTAGGTGTTCTTTTGTTACTACCTTCTCATCGCGCATGCGGTGCGATTGCGTCAGTAAGCCCAAACGCACACCGTATGTCGCAAGCATGGTGCGCGCCACCTCATACTGCTGCGTGGCGAGCAGCGTCGTGGGAACCAACAACACCCCCTGCTGCCCCGAACGCACCGTGTGGTAGAGTGCCATCAGTGCTACTACTGTCTTCCCCGACCCCACATCCCCTTCTAAAAGCCGATTCATAGGAACCTCACGCTCCATATCCTGAAAAATCTTCCATGCCGCGGCTCGCTGATCATCTGTCAGTGGAAATGGTAATTCCTTGACCAAGGTTTGAATTGCTTCCTGCTGGAAAGGTTGTGGCTGCGCATGGTGCTGCTGCATCCCTTGTTTAAAAAGAGCTGCCTGAAGCATATAGCCAAACAATTCATCAAAACTCATGCGCCGTATCGCTGCTTGAAGTTCTTGCTCATCCGCTGGGGCATGCACCGCCCGAAGCGCATCCCCCAGCCCCATGAGCTGATGATCCTCACGAACCCACGCAGGAAGATCGTCGTGCACCTGCGATGTCGCATCAAGCACTTGGCTGATGAGTTGGCGAATCTGCTTTTGCGACAACGTTCCCAGCGCGCTATACACCGGCACCATGCCGTCACGAGCAACGGCAGAGCTCACCTGTTTGCTATACTCAGGGTTATTCAGCTGTAGACCGTACGTTGATTGTGTTACTTTACCGGAAATCACAATATCATCACCCACTTTGAGCTGATGAGCGATATATGGCTGATTAAACCACACCACTTTAAGCACATCCTCGCCGTCAGAGACCAATGCTTCCGTCATCTGCATACGTTTATGCTTGGTGCGTTTGGCTGCAATCATATCAACGCGCACGCGTAACGTAACGAGCGTCTCAGGCTGGATATCACGAATTTTCATGCCCGCCTGATAGTCTTCATACCGCAACGGCACAAACCAGAGTAAGTCTTCAACCGTTACCATATCGTGGCGAGCAAGCATTTTGGCAAGCGCCGACCCCACGCGCGGCACACTTGCAAGTTTGTGTTCGAGTCGAAACATATACCTCTATTGTACGCACAATCAGCATTCGAGGCAATCGTAACGTAAAAAAGCCCTTGAGAGGCTTTTTTAGAGTTTGAAGAATCGTTCCAGGATATCAGCAAGCGGCTCGGTTTCACGCTCCAGATTTTCTGGAATCACCTGCAGTAAGAATTCTCGCAGCTCAAGCGGATCCATGCCATTGAGATCAATTGACAAGTCCTGTCGAACACCCGGTAATTCCAGAATAACCTTACTCACCCGCGGCGGTTCATACACGATATAAAAACCCGTAAAGGCACGGTAGGGATAGGTCTTGCCCCCTACCACCACACCACGGTCAGTCAAAGCAAATTGCAATGTTCGTGCCGGCAACGCATCGTTCAAAATAATGATGAAGGCAATCAAAACAATCATAACAGCGAACAAAAAGTTTGCCGTAAAGATACTATACGCGACTAAAGCGACGCCCAACAGACCGGCAATAATATACCACCAGTGTCCACGCTCGTGATCTGGCTTACTCAAAATAGCCCATTCGTAATACACGACCGGTTCCTGTGCCTCAACTGTTTGTTCGGTGTTTACCATATCATGTATTATAGCAAATAACACGAGCTGCAACTACTCCTTGTGGATGACGACGTACACAAAAATCCGCCTTTGGGCGGATTTTTGTTGTACGCTTCATTGCGGAGAGGGGGAGATTCGAACTCCCGAGACCTTGCGGCCTGACGGTTTTCCCGCCGACGCTCTACGAGCTTTGGCGGGCAGGCATTGCTATATATCCATAGCGGAGAGGGGGAGATTCGAACTCCCGAGACCTTGCGGCCTGACGGTTTTCAAGACCGTTGCATTCAACCACTCTGCCACCTCTCCGCTATGGATACATTAAGGGTATATGAAAAAAGCATTTTTACCCTCCGTAGATTTATCGAAGGAGGGCAACCACTCTGCCACCTCTCCACGATAAAGCCTATAAATTTCTTGCGAAGTGATGATAGTATATCAAAATCTGACTAATAATCAATACCCCTGGCAATATTCCCGCGATTGACTAAAACCCGTATCTTTATTATGCTGCGCTCACTTGTTATTTTGCCAAAGGAGGCCTCATGCGAGACAAGTTTTCTGCAACCGTACCCTTGATGATGCTGTTTGCCCTGTGGATCGTGCTGTGCGCGCCACATACGACTCATGCCCTCGAATTTCAGGGCAAGGTAACTGGTGATATCGCCAGCAAATCGGTGGTGTACTCCGGGCATGGACTGTTTTTTGCCCAAAACATGATGTATCGCCATACCGTGACGGTGTATGACGCCAAAGGAAATTTACGCGCAACGATTCCTGATCGCGTGAAGCTCTCGGATTTTGGCTATACCCGCTATCAAGGCACGCATCGTGGTTCACCGGTGGAAGCAGCTTTCACCCCTGATGGCAAATATGCCTGGGTGAGCAACTATCAGATGTACGGCTCTGGATTCAACAATCCAGGCAATGACGGTGCGGCAAGTGGTGACTTTGACAAGAGCTTTGTCTATAAAATCAATACCACGACATTTACTATCGATGCTGTTGTTGAAGTTGGATCAGTGCCCAAATATGTGGCCATCGATCCCGCTGGCAAGCTTTTGCTTGTTTCCAACTGGTCATCTCGTTCAGTCAGCGTCATTGATCTAGCGACCGAACGCGTCGTTCGTGAGATTACGATAGGCAACTTCCCCCGCGGTATCGCAATAAGCCCGGGTTCGAAGTACGCATACATTGCCGTTATGGGAAGTTACGACATCGCTATCCTCAATCTGGCTGATTATTCGCTGGAGTGGATCAAAGGCGTTGGTCGTGCACCACAACATCTGGTTCTTTCACCTGATGGGAAAACGTTGTACGCGAGTATCAACGGCGAAGGAAAGCTTGTCAAAATAGACGTGCCGACGCGAAGAGTTGTCAAAAAGATTGCTACTGGCAACAAGCCACGTAGCATGGTGATAACTCCGAATGGCGCATATCTCTACGTCGTTAATTACAAATCCCATACGGTGAGTAAAGTTCGAACTGCCGACATGGCGGTTGTCGATACTGCGCGTACGGATGCGCATCCCATCGGCATCGCATATGACCCGGACACCCAAAATATCTGGGTCGCCTGCTATAGCGGTTCGATCATGATCTTTCACGACAAGAACAAATAAAACCAAACGCCCTCTCTTTCACCGAAGAGAGGGCGTTGTCTTTTTCTAAC
>CAYRMM010000044.1:0-6361 GCA_964425425.1 uncultured Gammaproteobacteria bacterium
CGTCGCTGGGCATTTGCATTAGTCTTTAAAAATGCCCTCAAAAAAGCTCAAACTATTCTCACTGTTTCCCAGTACTCACAAGGGCAGATTCGCGCCCTTTTCCCAAAGATTACCACTCCCATTGTCGTGACGCCCCTGGGTGTGGACAACAGCTTCGGAGATAGCGTGAAATATGATAAAATAGAGGCAGTACGTAAGCATTTTTCGCTGACAAAACCGTATCTGCTGTACCTTGGAGTTCTGCGTAATCACAAGAATATTCATGGCCTTGTTCGCGCCTTTGCGCAGGTCCACCAAACACATGATATTTCGCTCGTTATCGGCGGTACGCGCGCGCCGCGCTACACCGAACTTGATGACGCACTCGCTCAGCTCCCTGAAGCTGTGCGTGCTGATATTGTGATGCCGGGATTCGTGCCCGACGAAGAGGTCCCGGCACTCTACCAAGGTGCTACTGCATACGTCGTCCCATCGTTTGAAGAAGGTTTTGGGCTCAACGGACTTGAGGCAATGATCAGCGGTATTCCCGTGATTGCCGCACGTGCCGGCAGCCTTCCCGAAGTCTATGGTTCTGCAGCTGCGTATGCCGATCCAACAGATGTGACATCCATCGCCAACGCCATCACGCGCGTTCTCGATGACACGCCATACGCCCGCTCACTCGTTGAGGCGGGACACGAACAGCTTAAACGCTACTCATGGGATACAACTGCTCGCGCAACGCGCGCAGTGTACACCCACACGCCATCTGACCATATGTGATACAGACGCATGCATGCGGGCGCACCGTGCATGGGCGTGTATCTCATCGTCTAACTATTCTCGCCAATCGTAGATCCATGCCTACGACATCACGCACAACAAAAGCAAAGCGCACAACCGCAAAGGCATCAAAGCGCTCGACAGCTACTAAGCGCGGCTCAACAAAGAAACGAAAGCCCGCTCCACGCGCAACTCGATCAAAACGCGCGTCCGTAGTTCCACGTGTTACCACAACTTCGTCAGGATTACGCGTTACCTTGGGAGCTCCTTCAAAAACCGTGAGCCCCAAGCAATCACTACGCTCACAGACGCAGCAGGCAACGCAACTCGCCCCAGCACCGCAGCGACCAACACCGTCTGCGCATGTTTTAGATTTAAAAAAACTACAACACGAACAAGAAGTTCGTGAGTTTAAGGAAAATCACTACGCCCACTATATCGCACAAGAAGCTGATGAGCTTATCCATTCCGTTGCGACCAAATTAAGTAAGCAAGCGCGACGTCTCTACCGACAACGCCAGCGCCGCGCAACCCCAGCGCTCTCTCAGCCAACGCCTGTTGTCCAACCACAAACAACCACGCAATTTTACACGGTTGAGCTCGAAGGACCTGATTTTATCAGAGAAACATTAGAACGCCAGGAACAGCACGCTCCACGGCGCGCGTGGCGTCTGCCGCGCATCACGATGCCACACATCTCACTGCCTGCGCTGCGCCTCCCTCGCGTCACGTTGCCGGCGTTCCGTTTGCCGCGCATCGCCGTGCCAAATTTTCATCTACCGCGCCTTATGCTCACTCCCTATGCGCAACGCGCGGTGATCGGCTTTGTTATCGCCTCGTTTATTTTGACCTCACCGCTTCTTGCTTATGAATACTATCACCAGCTCACCGCGACTAAAGGAAGCGTCCTTGGTGCAACCTATACCGCCATTGATCATCTCCGCAACAGCCAAGCACCGGTAACTGAGCAGGACTTCATGACGGCGCGCGCTGAGCTTCAAAAAGCACATGAGGCCTTCGCGCAGGCGCAATCTGAACTTGCCTCACTGCCGCCACTCGTCAACCTCATCGTCAAAGCACTTCCTGACTCCAGTCAATATGCCGTTGCGGATGACCTTTTGCTCATTGGTTCTTTGAGCACGGGACTAGCAACGGACATCATGACGCTTCTTGAATCAACCGGCGAGACGACGCTTGCTCATCGCATCACTGAACTGATTTCCTTATTGCATGACAAGCGCAATGACATCGCAACGCTCACCACAACGGCTGGTAGCATCAATCCAAACGCTCTTCCCGAAAACTATCGTGATCAATTTGCTCGCGTGACTGCAGTCGTACCGGTGATCCAGACTGCGCTGGACACACTCATGGAAAATGCGGAGATTATGCTCACACTCCTCGGCGCTGAGCAGCCGCAACGTTATCTCATCGTTTTCCAAAACAACAATGAAATTCGTGGCACGGGTGGTTTCATCGGCTCATTTGCTGAAGTCGATATCGCCAAGGGTGCCATCACCAAACTCACCATTCCGCACGGAGGTTCGTATGATTTACGCGGCGGACTCAAGGCGAACGTTGAGCCCCCACACCCCATCAGCGTCCTCAATGACCGATGGGAATTCCAAGACGCAAACTACTTCCCTGACTTCCCCAAAACGGCAGAGAAGCTTATGTGGCTCTACACGACCTCAGGACAATCAAGTGTTGATGGAGTTATCGCTATCAACGCAACATTCATGCAGGAGTTGCTCAAAGTAACGGGACCAATCTATGTAGAAGAGTATGATGCCATCATTACCTACGATAACTTCATTGATGTCGCGCAGTATGAAGCAGAACTGGGAGGCGACAAGGAAAACAATACGCCAAAGCGCCTCATTGATACCCTCGCGCCACACATCCTTGACCGTATTCTTAACCTCAAAGACATCTCGCTCACCGATCTCACGAACGTTGTGCATGAAGGATTGCTGACCAAAGAGATTCAAATCAATCTCAAAGATGAGCAAGCGCAATCATTTATTGACAGTCACTTGTGGGGCGGACGTCTCTTGGAAACTGACGGTGATTATCTCTCTTTGATCTCAACGAATATTGCTGGTGGAAAAACTGATACCTACCTCAACGATGTCGTCGACGTCAACGTCAACATCAAAGACAACGGAGAGGTTGTGAACACCGTCACGCTGACACGCACACATACCGGCCAGCTCGATGATCCGCTCAGCGGCGTCAAACACAACGACTACCTCCGCTTCTACGTACCGCTTGGCTCAGAATTGATCTCATCGCAAGGCTTCGAGCCACTTCCTGACGATGTTTTCCGTACCGCATCATACGAAACAGATATCGATGCAGACCTCGCTCTCGAAGAGTCCACGAAACGCATCGACGCAGCATCACGCACAGACATCTTTCAAGACGACGATAAAACGGTATTCGCCAACTGGGTACAGACTGATGTTGGAGAAACGCAGGTCGTGAGCATCACATACAAGCTCCCCTTCACGCTCACTACCCTCACCGAAGCGGCTCAGCCAACCTCACTCAAAGAATTGCTCGTCAACGAATTTCTCACGCCACAGCAATCATTCGAAAAATATTCGCTTATCTTGCAGCGACAGTCAGGTCGCATCAACCCAACCTACTCCGTCAATATCACCACACCGCTTGCTCAAGAATACGTCTGGGCGTATCCTTCGGCACTGCGTGTCGAACGTAACGTCTTTACGCTCGACCAGCATACCCTCTCTCAGGACATGCTCATCGGACTCGTCTTTGAATCTCGCTAACGACTGTCATCATGCCAAAAAAACAGAAACAAAAAAAATCAGCACCTCCCAAGCAGCAGCCATCAGCAATTGAGCAAGGGCTCCATGAGATTTATGCCGATCAGGATGGAACCATCGACATGACAAAACTCGACCACAAAGAGCGGTCAGGTCTTTGGAAGAAAATTCTTATCGCGACCGGTGTCTTGGGTGTCATTGCTGCTGTGGCATGGGCAGGGTTCTTTCTCTACGAATCAAAGCCAAACTTCTCAAACGATCGCGTTGACTTCAAAGTCATCGCCCCCTTCTCGGTACACTCAGGAGAAACCATTGAATACGCGTTTACCATCACCAATAATGAGCTCGTTGCGCTTGATGATGTCACCCTCAACGCTAAATTCCCTCATGGTTTTATGGTACAACGCATGGAGCCAAGCGGCGAACAGGCTTCAGGATTTTTCCAAGACACCACGAACGTGTATGACTTCGACCTGCCGCGCATCAGTCCCGGTGAAACCTATACCGCTCGAGTACACGGGCAATTGGTGGGAGAAATCGGATTCTTGCCGACTGTGTCAGCTCGCCTGAAATTTTCCCCCGTCAATTACTCGTCAAATTTTGAAAAGAACGCATCATTCACTACCGAGATTACCGACACGCAACTTGCGCTGACCACCGAGTATCGTCCGCAAGCAACGCATGATGAGTCCACTGCCCTTATCGTACGCTTAACCAACACAAACGAAACAGCCCCGCTCACCAATGTTCGACTGGGCTTTGACCTCCCGGAAACCTTCACCGACCCAGTCTTGCGCGCTCATCGTGATAATGTGTACGAGATCCTCACACAAGAACAAGAAGACGCTGACTCGACAGATGAAGCAGTGGATGAAGATGAGGAATTATCTGAGCCTGATACAGAAACGCCCGATGATGCTTCTGAAGCAACCACAGAAGATGCCGACTCAGACTTCGTAGAACTGACCGCCGACGAACAACAACTCTTTGCCCAAGAAAAGACCTTCACCTTCCCAGGCATTGCTCCTGGGGCATCAGTTACCTTCGAGCTTTCGGGTACATTCTTAGTCGAGGAAAACAGCAAAGAAACGATTACGGTGCGCACCTATCTTGCCGACATCACCGAATCTTTCAATCTGCAGACTGAAGAATCGCTCGAAATTCAAATTATCAAAGGTGAATTACTCACCACGCTGATCGTGAACGGAAGCGAACACGACAATAGTGTCAACTTCGGTGAAGATCTGACCTACTTACTCGTCGTCCAAAACAAAAGCAAAGCAGCACTTGGTGATGTAAAGGTTCGTCTCGTCATCGATTCGGCGTTTATTCTATGGGACACCTTAACTGATGACAATGATGGAACCCTATCCGGCAATCAACTTCTTTGGACGGCTGATGAAATAAGCGGATTACGCCTCATGCTTCCTGAAGATGAAGTTGAAATCCCCGTCCGTATTCGCGTTGTCTCCGCAAATGACCGGCCAAGTCGGGTAACAACCTATGAGATCCGCAGCTTCTTTGACGCAACGATTAATCAAATTGACGGTATCGCTGTCTCCAAAACAACAGAAAGTCCGACATTGATAACGCGCCTGAATTCAGATACCACCATCGGCGCCCAGGCGCGCTACTTCTTGCCAGATGGTACCGCTGTTGGCACGGGTCCGCTTCCGCCTCAAGTTGATTCGACAACTAACTACCAGATCGTCTGGCGCGTCGATAACACACTCCATGAACTTGAAAATATCTCTTTGAGCGCAACGCTTCCGCAAGGTGTTTCATGGGGATTCCAAAGTGACGCAGACGCAGGAACGCTCTCAATCACCGACAATACCGTCACCTGGAACGTCAACAAAATGCCGCTTTCAGTAACATCACTTCAAGCGCGCTTCATGGTCAGTATCACTCCCACGACAACTGACGCAAACACGCTCATGACCCTCCTGAATGAAACGGTGTTCTCGGCGACGGATGCCTTTACGCAAAGCACCATTAGACGTGAAGCACTCCCACTCACAACCAACATCGGAAACGATTCAGGCCTTGTGCAAGATTAAACCAAAAGACCTCCCGCGCTCAGCGCGGGAGGTCTTGTCTATTACGAACGACGAAGCCGTGTGAGTACTTGGTACACCTTATATTTCCATGAAACTCCTTTTTCAAATGTACCTGGGAATGTGACAATCGTACCTCCAAATCCCTGTTTAAAACGCGTCACGCCGGCCCATGGATGATCCGGGTTATCATCAGGCGCAATCCCCCAAAAGTCATAAAAAGTGAACCCGTCTGCCTGAGCCCGCTGTATCTCACGCCACTGCAACAAATGTGGTGCCATGAGGTGACGATACGTCACATCAGAGCCACCATGAAGATACGTTACTGTGTTTCCGTAGCGAACCATGAGATTCGCAACAATCACCTTCCCCTCATACTCGGCAAGCGCCAAATAACTATGCGGGTAGTGTTCAAGGATTGCGCGATAATGTTCTTTGTGATGAGCAGCAATGCCTTTGCGTTGATAGGTATTGGCGATCAGCTTCCAAAACGCTTCGAAATCATCGAGATTTCCTACGCGCACTGATACTCCTTTCCGCTCCGCGAGCCTGATATTGTAGCGAGTCTTAGTGTGCATTGCCGCTAAGAGCTCCTCCTCAGACAATAAGAGATCAATGACACGAGTCACTGAGGGCTGCGCGTCACCAACACGGTGATAGCCTGCCAAACGATAGTCGTCAGATAACGGATCAATGCGGATAAAATCAACTCGTTGCTCACGGGCAAGCTGTCCCAACTGCTGTAATTGT
>CAYRMM010000045.1:0-6340 GCA_964425425.1 uncultured Gammaproteobacteria bacterium
CCAATAGCCGTCACATCATCCGTCACTGAGTCAGCAGTAATTGTTGCCAAATACCCATTAAATTGGTTTGCGCTGTTCGTATTGACAACGCCAGCTATCCATGGACGACGACGTTGCATATCGGTATCTTTCCCGTCCTCAAGCCCCGCTGGTTTTTGTGTGATCGACGAGAAAGGTTTCATTGGTAACGGTTGACCATTATACAGATATTTTTGTGACGCAATCCATGCCTGAGTCACCGGTTGCGTAGCATTTCCTCGCTCCAAGAGCGTCAATCCAGCAAAATACGCATCGCCATTTGCTCGCAACGTAAGAGCATCAGTTCCGCCAAAACGAAATGCGAGATGTCCATCTCCCTGCGCATCAATAATTACCTGCTGACCATCATGCGTTAACTGTAGTGAGCCATTGTTAGAATGCGCAGTTAGTGCGGCATCAAGGGTCAAATAACCCTGCTGAATTGATGAATTCAAAGCTGCACCTTGATCAGAAATATCTAATCTCGAACCTGCCGCCTCAAGTGAAAAGGCACCGGCAGTCTGCATCGTTACTCGCTGTGATGATTCCAATCGTGCGGTGTCCACAGTGTTGAATAAATTATCAACGGTGAGAACTCCCCCGACCACATCAACCCCTCCATTTACCACAAAACTCTCCTGCTGAGTAGCGAATGGCGCATAATAAAAATTCCGCACTTGCGCAAAAACTGCGAGCGTCAATAATACACCGCTTAATGAAACTATCACAATGCTACTATGGCGCAGGATGGTCATATATACTACTTATACATAAAGCTTCGCACTCCGACTTTCCATAACTATTTCGACTAGGGTCTGCAGATGCTCTTAAGATCCAGCGCCCCTCATCGTTTGCCTCAACCCAACACCCCAATCGCTCCCCTTCTGCATCAGCACCTCCAACTACAACTCGACTCAGATAACAAAGACTCGTTGTTCCGTACTCTCTGCGAGGATTTTCAAAGGCCCCATTTGGTTCACCCGCTAGAGCATTGAGGAAAAAAGCTAATTCCGCTTCTTGTGCGTTATTAATAAATGATCTTGTGAATGTTCTAGTTTCAATCCGCTCATCCACTAAGAATCGATGTCCATAACGGTATGATCCTGTTGTCGGCATCCCCGATGGACTTTTATACAAAACACCATCAACAGTTTGATCATTCACAACGCCATAGAGCGATCTCGGCGCTGTAAGAGCGAATAAAGGATGATTTGTATCATTATCACCATCATCTAATGAAGCGTCGTGCGTGATACGATCCCACGTATACTCATTAGGCTCTACCGGGTTAATTCTAATATCAAGAGCGTCGACTTCCGGTTTTGTGAATAAATATTCGTTATTGTTATATGCGTTGTTATAAACAAAAAGATTCCCATCAGTTGTTAAACGGGCAACTTCAGTGCCATCATTACGAAAGGAAATTGCTCCTGGATTTGAAATAATTCGAGTTGCACTTGCATTACTTGCTGAAACAATCAACGGATCACTTAATGCCGCACCTGCCGGATTAATCTTAATATCCCAGTTAAGGTTCAATCCGACTTGATCATCAGCCGCCCTTCCAATTCCCAATGAATCACCAATTAGCTGAAAAAGGGCTTCGCTATCAGCAGTGTTGATGATAAATTCAGGTTCTTGCGACGAATCTGAAAAAATTGTTTGAAACGTTCCAGTTGTAAATTCAAGCGCACCTCGAGAAACTATTGTGTCAACTACGATTTTTTTAAAGTTCTCTCTGACTAATTGAATCGGCTGATTCAAAATAAACCCCTCAGTTTCATTGTAATCAACATACCCAAAAGCAAACACTGAGGTGCTCGCGAGAACCCCTGCGATAATAATTGGCAATAATGTTGATACTTTCTTCATACTACTCATCTCCTCCTTTCCCCACCATCACCATCGAGATGATAGGAGCGACCAGCCAGAAAAACTGAGCTGGGTCTGAAATGAAATAATTACGCATCGGCTCTGAAATGTTATTCAAAATCTCCGGTGTCAGGTATTGAAACACGATCGACAACATGAGCCCTGTGTGAAAAAACGAAAAGACCAGCGCGTGCCACCATTTGCCATAACTGTCTCCTGCAAACGTACCCACGAGTGCCGTGCGTGACATGAGGAAAAAGATCAGGATAAAGACACCCAAGAACATCGTCACCTTAAAGACGGAGCCTTCGTTAATCGACACCTGCAACGAAAAACTATCCATGTACGGTGCTGTGTTTACAATGGCAAGCGCCATATAAATCGAGGTCAAAATCACCAAAATACGGTCACGTCCAAGCGACAAGCCATACAAAAACGCGGAGACGATAAAGAGCAGGACGATAAACAAGTCCCAACTTGGCTGTGTCCAGTCGATCGTTGTCAAAAATTCCACGGCTTTATGCGTGTTAGTATCTTACGCTGTATAAATTATACCATATTTTAGAGAAAATGTGGTAAGCGCAGAAGCCTCTGTGGATAAAATCCCGCCACCTTGACCATTCCCACCCCGCATGATAAGTTCTGAGCATAAATAGCCCCATTCACTATGTTCAATCTCCTCCAACATCCTGAACGATTTGATAATACCATCTCCCGCAAAGAGCTGAACGCTGTGGAACTGGCACTTACCAATCAAAATCCAGATCTCCTCATGAAAACACTTGAGAAGACGCACAGTGCACGAGCAGCTCAGCTACTAGCTATCTACGCGGCATTTGACAATCATCGCAACTAAAAAATACCCTTCTGTACGACCGGGTATTTTTTAATATGTTGCACGTATATGCTAGAGACCTTCATCACGCAACGCTTCAAGCACCTTCTTCTGCGCACGTGATAACTTCGAAGGCACATCAACACGAACCGTGAGTAAGTGATCGCCACGACCGCTTCGCTGAAATCGAGTAGCACCTTTTCCTTTGAGTACAAACGTATGACCTGACTCTGTGCCTGCGGGGATCTTCACCGTCACCGATCCATCAATCGTTTCGACATCAAGACTACCTCCCAACGTTGCAAGTGTATACGGAATGTATTCAAACGAACGGATATGCTCACCCTCTCGCGTAAGCGTTGGGTGCGCATGAACTCGCAAACGGACGTACAAATCGCCGGATGCACCCTGATGCGGCGCGGCTTCTCCCTTGCCAACGAGCTTAAGGGTCATACCATCATCAATACCTGCCGGCACCTCAACGATGACCGTTTCTTTCTTTTTTCTAATACCATTACCTCCACACGTTCCGCAAGATTTTTCGTACACCTGCCCCTTTCCTTGGCAATGAGAGCAGACCGAGCGCGTCTGTACCGCACCTAGCATGGTGCGCTTCACGACGGTCTCATACCCGGCGCCTTTACAGGTCTCGCAGGTTTTCACCGCGGCACCAGATTCACCACCAGTACCCGAGCAGTGGTCACAGGGTGCGTTTTTATACAACTCAAGATCTTTGCGCGCGCCAAACGCAGCTTCGCGAAATGAAATCGTCAGATCAACTTGAATGTCCTGCCCACGAGCAGCACGAGCACCGCCCCCAGAACGAAAGCCTCCAAAAAAGTCCCCGAAGATATCTCCCAAGTCACCAAAATCAACATTACCGTACGCACCCTGAAAGTTACCCCAATCAAAGCCCGCTGCATTACCAAACCCGCCCATGTGCTCAAAGTTTGAGCCGAACTGGTCGTACTGCTTACGCTTCTGCTCGTCGCCCAATACCTGGTAGGCGGCATTCACCTCTTTGAACTTTGCCTCATCACCTCCTTGTTTATCAGGATGATACTGATGCGCGAGCTTACGATATGCTTTTTTAATTTCGTCTTGGGAAGCTGACTTATCAACGCCAAGAACTTTATAATAATCTTGCGACATGGGCTTTCTGGATTCACTGATTAGTTAAGAATCATTTTATAACTCTCTTTATTTTAACACCGGTTTTAGCAAAGCATACGATCAAGCCGACTCGCTTGCCGGTTGCCTTGAGGTAGCTCACTACTTGCTGAACATACGCCTGTGTAATAAACTCACTCACCTTCAACTCAACGATAACGGCATCCTCGACAATAAAGTCAACTCGACGATTTGCTAGCTTTGAATTTTTGTAATGCAGCTCATACGTTTTCTCAATCTCATAATGCAGCCCCAGTTCGGCAAATTCAATACTCAAGGCCTTGGCATACTCTGCCTCCATGAGCCCATATCCTAAATGCTTCCCGACTTCATACGAAGCACCTATAATCTTTTCAGTAATATTACTATGTAAGTACATCCCCCTCTTATGAATCTAATCAGTGTATCTGCGTGCCCTAATCATTTTTTTCCTCGAACTCCGCTTCCGTCGCGCCTTCCTTGCCTTCAGCTGTATCTCCAGCATTTTTTGCAGCATCCGGATTATTCGGATCAAATCCTTCGCCACCCGTCTGCTGGTACATATGCTGTCCAATCTTTTGCGCAGCCTCCATAGCACTATTCACGGCATTTTGAATTGCCTGTGCGTCATCGGTATCTTTGATTTTTTTGATTTCATCAAGCTTCTCATTCATCTCATCTTTCAGCTCTTGTGGTAACTTGTCTCCAAGTTCACCCATCGTCTTCTCTGTTGAGTAGATGAACGTATCTGCATTATTGCGCGCCTCGATCAACGCCTTCTTCTTCTTATCTTCTTCGGCGTGTTCTTCAGCATCCTTCTTCATCTTTTCAATTTCCTCTTCAGTCAATCCAGTCGATGCTTGAATGGTAATCTTTTGTTCTTTACCCGTACCCTTATCCTTTGCTGATACGTTCAAAATACCGTTGGCATCAATGTCAAAGGTAACCTCCACCTGCGGGACCCCGCGCGGTGCCGGCGCGATACCCGAGAGAATAAATCGTCCCAAGGTCTTGTTATCCTGCGCCATCTCGCGTTCACCCTGCAAAACGTGAATTTCAACTGAATTCTGGTTGTCAGCTGCCGTTGAAAAGACTTGTGATTTTGACGTTGGAATCGTCGTATTGCGTTCAATCAATTTGGTGCACACGCCCCCCAAGGTTTCAATACCCAATGACAGAGGCGTCACATCAAGCAACAAGACGTCCTTCACATCACCCTGCAACACACCTGCCTGTACCGCAGCCCCCAAAGCAACTACTTCGTCGGGATTCACGCTGGCATTTGGCTTTTTGCCAAAAAACTCTTCCACCTTCTTTTGGATGAGCGGCATGCGCGTCATACCACCGACCATGATAATTTCGTTGATATCACTCTTCTTCAATCCAGCATCATCAAGTGCTTTTTGTACCGGCACCATGGTCTTGTTGGCAAGTTCCATCACTAATTCTTCCAACTTGGCGCGCGTACATTTAATCACCATGTGCAATGGCGTACCATCAGCACCTTGCGTGATAAATGGTTGATTGATTTCGGTTTCTTGCGCTGTCGAAAGCTCAATTTTCGCTTTTTCTGCTGCTTCTTTAATACGTTGCAAAGCCAACTTGTCTTTTGATAAATCAACACCATTTTCTTTTTTGAACTCAGCGATGATCCAATCAATAATCGCCTTATCAAAGTCATCACCACCCAAGTGCGTATCACCATTCGTCGACATTACTTCAACCGTATCATTTGATACATCAAGAATTGAAATATCAAACGTACCTCCACCCAAGTCGTAGACGGCGATCTTCTCATCTTTCTTCTTGTCAAAACCATATGCCAACGCAGCCGCAGTCGGCTCGTTGATAATACGCTTCACTTCAAGACCGGCAATCTTACCCGCATCCTTGGTTGCCTGACGCTGCGCGTCATCAAAGTATGCCGGCACGGTAATCACCGCCTCGGTAATCGTCTCGCCCAAACGTGCTTCCGCATCAGCCTTAAGCTTTTGAAGTACCATCGCTGAAATTTCCTGTGGCGTATATTCTTTGTCACCCATCACAACAGCAACGCCATCTCCAGATTTTTTAATCTCATACGGTAATGTGGTAATGTCACGCTGCACCTCAGCGTCGTCAAAACGACGTCCGATCAAACGCTTAATTGAAAAGAGTGTATTCTGCGGATTCGTCACCCCTTGAGGTTTTGCCGAGAGACCAACCAAACGCTCACTGCCTTTTGAAATCGCTACCATCGACGGTGTCGTGCGCTGCCCCTCCGCGTTTTCAATAATTTTTGGCTGACCACCTTCGATGATCGCCATTGCTGAGTTTGTCGTACCCAAGTCAATTCCTAAAATTTTTGCCATAGTTATAAAACTTACTATTTTCTATTTATTTTCTTACTACTACTTTTGCCGGCACCAGGACTTTGCCGTCCTTGGTGAACCCGACCGATACTTGTTTGATAATTTCACCGCTCAC
>CAYRMM010000046.1:0-6233 GCA_964425425.1 uncultured Gammaproteobacteria bacterium
GTTCCGGACGATGCCGCCGTTTTCCACGATCA
The DNA here is from genome assembly GCA_964425425.1 of uncultured Gammaproteobacteria bacterium. GTDB lineage: Bacteria > Patescibacteriota > Patescibacteriia > CAIXNZ01 > JADLGS01 > CAYRMM01. Next base: position 33 of record CAYRMM010000046.1, read on the forward strand.
GGTCACCGTGGAAAACGCAGCCCTCGGCGTCGATCGTGTTCACGTCCACCGTCTCCATGACGGCGTTCGGGTACGCGATCAGCTTGCCCGAAAAGCAGAGCGCTTCCCGGACGGTGCCGAACAATTCGAGTTCGACATCAGCCGGTGCCTCGGACTCCAGGATCTTGCCGACTGTCCCCAGGATACGGCTGTTGCCGCGCAGGGCCATGATGCGCTCCACGTAGGCGTGATCCTTGATGAGGGCCGTCTTGTAGAAACGCAGGTCCGTGGGGTGCTTGCCGGTGATGATGGCGTGACCGTGAAAGACGGCCTCGCTGCTGTCCGTGGCATCGCCGACGATCTGGATCTTGGTCAGACCCAAGACATTGGTGATGTGCCGAAAGGGCAGCAGGAAGATGCGCTCCAGCGCATCGAAGAGACGGTCATACGGGTATTGCACCCGCATGAGCAGAGCTTTGGCGTCAGCCATTGGGAAACCTCCTTGGCGGTTAGAATTCCGTTGAAATTTGACGAAAAAAGGTGCACTTCCACCCTTTTTCGGGTGATGTAGTAATGTATCAGGATTATGCAATTTTGTCAAGAGTTTTTGACAGCTTTGCTCTATTGCATAACACGCTCTTTAAAAACAAAACCACACCCAGATTCTTCGGACAAAGTCCTCTGAATGACGGGTGTGTTTTTATTCGCAGCCCTAAGGGGAATCGAACCCCTGTTTCCAGGATGAGAACCTGATGTCCTAACCACTAGACGATAGGGCCAAAGTGAAGTAGCACCAGTATACCAAAAAGGTCGAAAAAATCAATCCCTTAAAAATAGATCCCTTTCATGCTATACTGAACACAATACACTTTACACCTTGCACTCTACACCTTGCACTTTACGCTCTACACCATGCACTTTCCACTTCGTACCGTGTATTGTGTACCGTGAATCGTGAACTGTGTACTGTGTTCCTAATACCTATTAACTAATCCCTAATAACTACCCCCTATGAACCTCTCCCTCCAACACCCTATCTTTGACAAGCCAACGCACATCGTGGTGACTGGTACGTATGATGCTAAAGTCTACGCTGTTACCAATGATGAAGTTTCCGAAATTGCAACCTTTGTAACGGAAAATCCGGACAAACAGTATTCAGACAATGAAGGCCACTTCCAGCAAGGCGGTCCGCAAGGCGTCACCGCATCAGGCGGCGTTCGCGAAGAGCACAAAGATGTCGCACGCAAAGATTTCCAGAAAAATCTTACCGACGCGCTCAAGCCAATTCTTGCCGGCACGCACACGCTCTACGTCTTCACGCCGGAATTCATGAAAAACTACACCAAGGAGACCATCGAAGCCATTGCTCCAAACAACCTTGAAACAGTTTTTGTGAAATTTGGTGACTACACCAGCGAATCCCCAAAAGATATTGTCGATATGATTATCGAGTATCGCAGCAAAGATGCTGTGGGACCCGTGAATGAAGAGGCACGTAAACTCCTCAACAACGAATAATATAAAAATATCCCCTGACGGGGATATTTTTTATCTTTACCTGTTATCGATTACGCCACTCTTCGGTCTGCCGAACCAATAACTCATGAGCACGCAACGGATCTTCCATCAGTTCCTTGACGACGCGCTCCATGCGCGCTCCCTGCGATCCTTTAATGAGGATCAGGTCATTTTTATTGATGAGATTTTGATACGTATTCCCTACCTCATGCGAGGTTTCATGGTACGCAACCTTCTGGGGATCCATACCCGCCTCAAGCGCCGCCTCATACATCGAGTGCGCCTCAGCTCCGACACAGACAAAGAGCTCAACATTGTCCATGAGCGCAACACGTCGCCCGATACGCGTATGCTCCGCAACTGAGGTGTCACCCAACTCAAGCATAGCGCCCAAGAAGATAATCCGACGTCCTCCCGGCGGAAGCGCAATCGCCTCCATCACATCAAGCGCCCCGTCAACCGCAAGTGGCGACGCATTGTACGTATCATCGATAATCATCGATCCTTTGATGCCGGCTAGTAGCTGCAATCGTCCGCGCGGTGAACGATACTGTCGCAATGATTCCGAAATATCAATCATATTCATGCCTTGCGCCAATCCCACCGCAATCGCCGCTAATGCGGCATACACGTTTGCCTTACCTAGACTATGCGGCAAAAAGAACGGTACCGTACTGCCCTGGGCAACAACTTTGAATGACGTCCCCCACTGCTTGCAGTCCCACTCAGACTGCGCCTCACAAAACGCATCGTCCATCCCTACAAATGAGATTTCCAACGCGCGCACATCAGCACCTTGCTCAAAGCCGTATGTTGTGACATTCGTTTTGACTTTCGGAATAATTGAGCGAACACGCTCATCGTCATAATTCATGACAGCGCGTCCTTTGGTGATTTTTGTGACAATCTTTGCCTTCTCTTTGAGCACGTTATCAATGCTCTTAAATTCATGAAGATGCGCTGCTCCAACCGCCGTCATAACCCCAATATCAACCGGCGCGACCTCAGTGAGATATTCAATATCACCCGGCTTATCAGCGCCCATCTCCAAAACCAAAATTTCCGGGTATGACATTTTAAACACCAATAGCTTGGTCGCGTGATAAAAGACTTTAAGCCATCCCAAGGGCGAACGACCTCCCGACTCAACGCCAATCACCGACAAGGGGACGCCCAGTTCATTGTTATAATTTTTAATATTCTCACGAACCGAGTGATGAAACTTCAAAACGGCAGCAATCGCCTCCTTTGCTGATGTTTTCCCGACTGACCCGGTAATGCCCACCACCTTCGGCTGATATTTGCGCAAAATACGCCGCGTATACTGTTTTAAAACAAACTGCACAATTTTCTTCATATATTCCTATAAACTATTTACCATTGACCACTCCATTATAAACTATCCGGGGGAACCTTCAAGTATTTCAAAATAAAACTGGCGATACGACTAAACGTGGGGGCAGCAGTTGATGACGAGAAGTTACCACGCTTTGGATTTTCAAATTTCACGATCATCACAAATGCAGGGTTATCAACGGGACCATATCCGATGAATGAGTGATTGGTTCGATTTGAATACCCTCCCCGCTCAAAGTCGGGAATCTGTGCCGTACCGGTCTTACCCGCAATCGAATACCCCGGCACTCCTGCCGCACTCGCCTGACCATTACGAACAACCGAGACCAACATACCTCCAAGTAACGTTGATGTTCTCGCGTCAATCACCTTATGCACGACACGCGTTTCATTTTTTTCAACTACCCCATCCGCATATCGAATCTCATCGACAATATAAGGCTTCACCAAAAATCCGCCATTGGCAATTGCCGCAAATGCCTGCACCATCTGCAGTGGTGTTGCGGTAATACCCTGCCCAAACGAGGCTGTAAACGAATAGATATCACCTGACTTTGAGAGCGAATCAATATTACCCCCAACTTCAGTATTTAATTGGACACCTGTTTTTTTACCAAACCCAAAATTTTCAACATAGCGCTTGAAGTTCTGCGCGCCGAGCTTGTCTACGACATAGATCATACCCAAGTTCAACGAACTATTCAGCACCTCAACCATATCAACAAGTCCATGCGCCTCCTTATCCGCATTACGAATGGTAAAACGATCAACTTTCACCTCACCCGTATCAACATACGTCGTGTCAGGTGTCACGACGCCCATATCCAGTGCCGCTGCCATGGTAATTGGTTTAAAAATTGATCCCGGCTCATACGCATCAAAAACTCCCGTATTGTTGTACGCGCGCACACTCTCAACCATGTTGTACTGATGAGGATCAAGAGTGGGATATGAGCACATTGCCATAATTTCACCGGTAAACGGCTCCATAACAATCACCGCCCCTGATTCTGCTTCATACTTCTCCGCCTCTTCAGATAAGATGCGGCAAACTTGATACTGTAAATTTTTATCAAGCGTCAATACAACATCAGCGCCGTCAACGGCAGGCTGATATGATTTACCGGTGGGTGCGATCCAGCGACCTGACAAATCTTTTTCTGAACGCAATTGACCTTGCTCACCGCGCAAGACCTCTTCAAAATACCCTTCAACCCCATACTGGCCCACGCGTTGATCTTGCCCCAGACTCACAAACCCCGTCACGTGCGCTGCCGCCTCTTGTTCGGGATAAAAACGATAGATCTCGGGCTGAAACTTCACACCCTCAATGCCCAGTGCCAATATCTGGTCATACTCGGTTTGCGAAATCTTGCGCTTGAGCACTTCATACGGATCATCCGGCTTATTCAGCTTCATTAGGAGTTCTTCTTCCGGGACTCCCAGAATTGGGCTGAGCTGCTTGGCAGCATCCTCTCTATTATTCATGTAGCGCGGCTGCGCATAAACCGTCTGAAACTCTTTGTTGATCGCAATCGGATACAGCTGCTCCTCGTGACTCAAGCTTGAGACATCTTTCAGATAAATAGCACCACGCTCAGGAAAGAGCGTGCGAAAAATTTCATGTTGGTCTGACGCCAAGGCCGCATAAAACTCGCCCTGCATCACCTGCAGAAAAAAAAGCCGAGCAACAATCAATCCCGCAAAGCACAAAAATCCGGCGCGCAATATTTGGATCCGGATATCTTTGGGGGCTTTTTTGGTGGGACGACGTCGTGACGAATGGTACTGCATACCCCCTATTGTATCAAATTGTCGGCAATCACAAAAGCAAGGTTATCCCTTGCTTTTCTCCCTCGTTCAAAAAACTTTTATTGCACAACCAGCGTACCCTGCATCGTTCCATGTCCTGAACCACAAAAGACCGAGCAACGGAAAGTGAAGGTCCCTGCGGTATCCGCTACAAATTGCGTTGTCACCGTCTCGCCGACCGGCGCAATAAGATTGACGCCAAATTCAGGAATATTCAGTCCATGCGTCACATCGACCGAGGTGAAGTTAATCACCACCGTGTCACCCTGATTCACGGTGATCGTTGACGGCTCAAAGGTAAAGCGCTGCGCCTGCATCTCAATAACCCGAGTCTGTGGTGCAACCGGCTGCTGCTCGGAAGCGTCATCGGCCTCCGACACGTCTTCAGACGTCACATCCGTCATCGGCACTTCCAGCGTTGCTGATGTGGTTGCGTCAAGTATCGGTTGCGATGCCTCATCATTTGTATTCATGTCATCGCGAAACTCCACCTCAGCACCTTCACCTGGCGTTGCGTCAGTTGACTCTGTTGTGATGCTTGTCTGCGTATTGCAACTTGCTCCAGCAAGCACGACAAATACAAACATACTCCCGATAAGTGTTTTGAGGTATCGCATATGACGAATGTTATTATTCTTGAATCCCAAGTTTTTGGGCGATGCGCTCACGATCAAAGCCAACGATAATGTCACCGTCAATATCCAAAACCGGTACACCCATCTGACCTGATTTCTCGATCATCTCTTGTGCCTTTGACGCGTCAGTTGACACATCAATATCCGTAAACGCAACCTCCTTGTCAGTGAGGAATTGCTTTGCCTGCTTGCAATACGGGCAGGTTGGCGTTGAGTAGATAGTTACTGAAGCCATACAACGTACTTAGTGTGTAAGATAGATACAGTATACCGTATTTACGCCGAAATTAAAACACAACCGCACTATCGGTTGTGTTTGAGGGCAAGCATCCCACACGCGGCGTCAATGCGCTCGCCAAAACTGCGTCGGAGGGTACATGGCACGCGCAATCGTTCCAACTCATCCATAAACGCCTTGAGTCGCTCTCGTGTCGGCGCTTTCCAGGCAACTCCGTACGTCGTACGCACCGCGTCAGTCGCATGAAAACGAATCAAGTTGAGATGGTAGAGCGGGTGGTCTAAGAGTTGCGCCAACTCGCGCGCATCCTCCACCGTGTCATTAAAATTATCAATCACTAAATATTCAAAGAAGATTTTACGATTCGTCAGATCAATGTACTCACGACACGTTTTCATAAGCTGCTGGATAGGAAAACGATCGTTAATCGGCATCATCCGTGAACGCTTCTCGTCATTTGCTGCATGCAATGAAATCGCCAAATTCACCTGTGGAAAATCCTTAGCAAATTCCAAAATCTTAGGCACGATTCCGCATGTTGACACTGATATCTTGCGCCATCCGATATCAAAGTAATCATGAATCAGATGCAGCGATTCTTTGACTGCCGCGTAATTCGCAAAAGGCTCCCCCATCCCCATGTAGACGATGTTGGTAATG
>CAYRMM010000047.1:0-6101 GCA_964425425.1 uncultured Gammaproteobacteria bacterium
GGTATCGTAATGCAATTAATCTCGATGGTGGTCCTGTCGCTCAATTAGCAACGCCAGACGGCCTCTTTGGCCCTGCTTTGCAGGAGACACGATTAGTGCTGTTTGTGGAGTAGTTGATTTTTTGGGCCCCTGTGCTAATGTGGGGCATACAAGGAGGTAGTACATGCCCATTGTTCTTAAGCCAAATTTCGCAAAACGAAACGGGTTGGTCACGGTCGTGGCTCAGCATGCGGTCACGCTTCAAGTACTCATGGTCGCCTATACCGACGAAGCCGGATGGCGCACAACCCTGGAGACGGGGCTGTTGTGCCTCTATTCGACCTCTCGGCAAAAAAGCTGGACCAAGGGGGAGGAGAGCGGTAACTTCATGAAGGTCGTCGACATCCTCCCGGATTGCGACGGCGATGCACTTGTCGTGCTCGTGGAGCCGCAGGGCGACGAGCAGGCCTGTCACACGCTGGCGCGCTCGTGCTTTTACCGCAGTCTCACCAAAGGTGATCTGGAAACACCACCTCGTGCCGGCAAAGATGAAGAGCTCGCCCACGAGGATATCCAGGTGCTGCACACGTCACTTGCGCATCGTTAATCCTCTCAGCCACGCTCTCGAGGCAACTCCCGAGCGTGGCTTTTTTGATTGGTGATGAGGGTGTCCTAACTCTTGCCAAAAAGAGGCAGAGTTGATATACTATTGGCACCTCAAATGAATATATACGGGGGTGTAGCTCAGCTGGTTAGAGCGTCTGCCTGTCACGCAGAAGGTCGCGGGTTCGAGTCCCGTCACTCCCGCCTACGCTTTTTCTTGCTAACGCTCGAAAAAGCTTCGGCGGGCTATATGCCCGCCAAGGTTAATAAAAACTGTCAGTCTTGACAGTTTTTATTTTTGATGAAAAAGCGGAGCTCGCCATAGCTTGAGCGTAGGCGAGCAGGGAATATAAGAGCGACCTTCTGGTATAATGAAACTATGTATTACGTTTACATCCTGAAATCATTAAAAGATAATGGTATATACACTGGGTATACCACGGATGTTGAGGATAGACTACAAAGGCATCATAAAGGTCAGGTGATTAGTACAAAGAGCAGATTACCAATAGAGTTGGTTGTTTATTTTGCATTCCCCAACAAATCAGTTGCTTATGCCTTTGAACGTTATCTCAAATCAGGAAGTGGAAGAGCTTTTATCAGTAAACATTTTTTCTGTTAAGGTGCTCATGCTTCGAGCGCATTTCTGGCGCGAGGAGCCGCGAGGCCAGGTCCGGAGGCGATGAGGCGGAAGACGAATCGACCGAAGGAGAGTCCCGTCACTCTCGCACACGTACAAAAAAACAGCCTTTTGGCTGTTTTTTTGCTTTCTTTACTTCAACTGCCCCAAATTCAGATAATCAGTCATTTTGATTTGCAAAGTAATAAAAAAGGGGGAGGTGATCCTCGCCCCAAAAGTTCACAAGTGTGCCACTTGAATCAGCCGGCTCACTTCTTGAGCGGTTGTCCGTACGGGGTCTTTCCCGTTTGATCTGATGCTGTATTTCGGAATTGTCCGTTCCAAGATCTTTGTTGGGGAGGAGCGGATATAGATCACGGCTGAAGGCGTGTCGAAGCTTAAGAATGTGAGCTTCCATTGTCCGTGTTGAAGTGAAAGCATTGCACCTCCTCTGATCGTGGAGATGTAAGCTATGGCATCAGAGTGTATGTCAATTTCTGCGATGAAGTTTCGAGACTGCGAAAGGCTGGGAGTATGGTTGGGTATGGGGTCGTGCGAAAACACAACCTTGATGAGCCTTGAGCCTTTTGGAGCAAGTTTGCGTAACTCCTTTTCGAGAGAGCGAATAACAACCAACTCAACCTCTTCAATGAGCACCGACGCCTCGTGTAACTTGTTGGTCAAAGAACACCTCCTTTTGATCAAAGGTAACATAAACCCCAGTCTCTGTAAACAATTCACCGAAATGTTGAGACAGGGGTGATTGTCTCAAAAAAAAGAACATCCACCTTCCGGTGGATGTTTCCAGTTAATACTTTACTTCAACTGCCCCAAGTCGAGATAATCAGTCATTTTGATTTTCTCGACGAAGTCGGGCATGTGGCTGATGAGAATCATCGTGCCTTCATACTCGTTGAGGGCTTCCGCGATGATCGGAATGTGGCGGAAGTTAATATGATTGGTGGGCTCGTCGAGGATGAGTAATCCTGGACGCATGAGGACGAGGCGGGCGAATGAGAGTAAGCCCTTTTGTCCTTCAGAAAGACTACCGATCTTTGCCGGCATCAGGTTACCCGTAATGAGAAATCCTGCCGCAATCGTGCGCACCATCTGCGCGTCGTGACCTTCTGAATTGGCATCCATGAGTGAGTCCAAGACGGTCTGATCATAATCAAGTGTGGCAAAGTCCTGGCTGTAGTAGCCCACCTTCACGCCTTCTTTGATCGACACGCCCGGATGATCTGAGCCGATGAGTGAGCGCAGAAGCGTTGACTTACCAATACCGTTCGGCCCTGAGATCAAGAGACGCGAACCGCGATGTAGTTTCTTTTCCACCGGTTTGGTAATGAACTCATGGTTTTGAATAATACGAACGCTTTCAATGCTGACAATATCACCCCAGATATCTTCTTGAACGGGGATGGTGAAGGGGCGAATGGTGCGATCTTCTTTGCGCACGTCAACCATATTGTCTTCCATCTCTGCCGCTTCTTCTTTCAACTTGGCAGCAAGTTTACGCATCTTACCTCCTTTGTTGGCAAAGAAGTTAACCTTATCCTTGCGATCTTGAATCTGCTTTTCCAATTGCGCGTTTTTCATCTGCTCGCGTTCGATACGCGCGGCAATCTCTTCCACGACTGATGAGTAGTCGCCGACATACACCTCAGTCTTTTTTGTCTGACTATCTAAATACACGACACCATCCGTAAAGCTATTTAAAAAGTCGGCATCATGCGAGATGACGATAACGGTCTTCTCATACATGATGAGGAAGGTGATGAGATGGTTGATCCCGTCAGTATCAAGGTTGTTGGTCGGCTCATCGAGCAGGAGAATGTCAGGATTGCTGATGATGGCGTGTGCCAACAGTACGCGAGCCTGCTGTCCGCCCGAGAGGGAGCCGACGGTGAGGGTTGTGGGAATCGTTAAGTTCACGGCATCCAACGCCTTGGCGATATCGCTACGAATGCTTGGCGGTGTAACCTCAAATGCTTTCGTGAGATACTCTTCAATGGTTAATCCCGCCTCATCGCGACTGATAACCTGCTTGGCCGTACCGATGCTGGCGTCATTGGTAATGAAGACATTACCTTTCTTGGGCTTCAGTTCACCGGTAATCATTTTGAAAATAGTACTCTTGCCGGCACCATTTTGTCCCATGAGCGTAATTTTCGATCCGGTGCGCACACTAAAGCTCGCCTCATCTAAGAGAGGCTTGTTTTCTTCATATTCAAAGGTGACATCGTCAAATCGGAGAATTACTTCGTTGCTCATGGAGAACTGGATTCATGTATAAGTTGCATCAGTGTACCCTAAAAATTCAATTTTGTAAAGCGTTCGAGGGGGGAATTAAAATGTTTTTCTCGTCATTCCGAGCCTGTCGAGGAATCTATGAGATCCCTCGACTGACGCTCGGGATGACAAAGGGAGGTAGTGTTTATTTTTAATCCCCCCTCCTGAGTGTAGGAGGGGGGTAGGGGGAGGTTGTTGGGATGATGGTTGCACATCAACCCTCCCCGTTCGGCTGAGCTCACGGCCGAAGCCTGGCCCCTCCCTGCTCTTAGGGAGGGGGATTCAAGAGCTGTTGGCGCAACTTTTGAGCGCGCCCCTCGTCTGCTATACTACACACATAACTACTGACTCTTTGTCTATGCAACATATTCTCCCATGCCTGTGGTTTGACACGCAGGCGCAGGAAGTAGCGGACTGGTATATCTCTGTTTTTCCCAATACGCGCATCCTTGATACAGCCTATTATGGTGAAGCCGGTTTTGAAATACATGGTAAGCCGGCAGGCTCGGTGCTCACCGTTGACTTTGAGATTAACGGATATCGAATGACGGCGTTGAATGGTGGTCCAACCTTTCAGCTCACGCCGGCGATTTCTTTTACCTACAATTGCGATACAGTCGCGGAGGTTGATGCATTGTATGAAAAACTGATGCAGGGAGGTGGTATGGCGCTCATGGAGCTCAATGCCTATCCGTGGAGTGAGCGATATGCCTGGATCAATGACAAGTACGGTGTCTCATGGCAACTAATGGTGCGCCCTGATGCGCAAAAAATCATGCCGTCATTGATGTTCGTGGGAGAACAGTATGGTAAGGCGGCTGAAGCGATTGCGCAGTATACGTCGATTTTCCCGAATTCTGAGATTATCGTGAGTGTGCCGTATGAACCGGGGGAGGATAAGCCAATCATGATTCATGGAGCAGAGACGCAGGCCATCAAACATGCGCAATTCACCTTAAACGGCGAGACTTTTATTGCGCTGGATAGTGGTTATGCGCACAAGTTTAATTTTACGGAGGCCGTTTCGCTGCAGGTGATGTGTGATACGCAAGAAGAAGTTGATCACTATTGGGATCGATTGCGTGAGGGGGGTGATCCGGCGGCTCAGCAGTGTGGGTGGCTCAAAGATAGATTTGGTATCTCATGGCAGGTTGTGCCGCGTGAGCTCAATGAACTGCTTAAAGATCAAACCTCGCCGCAAGGAAAGCGTACGATGGAGGTGATGTTGCAGATGAAAAAGTTGGATATCCAAAAGCTCAAGGATGCGCATCATCAGGGAGTATAAGAGCTTTTCTATGCTATACTGAGACAAAGACACATAACCTTAGCCTATGAGTACAAAACTAACGATTATTGGCGTGTGCGTGTTACTTGTAGCAGCAACGGCGACGTTTTGGATGATGGAAGGGGTAAAGGCGCCTCAACAACAGCCAGTGACGACCAATGGCGAGATGCTCATCGGTGAACCCAAGTATGCGGTGAGCGCCACTGACGTCATGTATACTGCCGGCATAACCGGCTATTACGCGCGGCCTGCTGATACCAACAAGTATCCGGGCGTGGTGATGATTCATGAATGGTGGGGGCTCAATGAGCATATCAAGCAGATGGCGCGTGAACTGGCAGGGCAGGGGTATCAAGTCCTTGCCGTTGATCTGCACAAAGGACAGGTGGCAACCACGCCCGATGAAGCGCGTCAGTTGACCGGAGCGCTTGATCAAGACGAGGCACGAGCAAATTTGCGGGCTGCCGTGGCATATCTGCGGAGTAACAATGCGTCACGCATTGCCTCATTGGGGTGGTGCTTTGGTGGCGGACAGTCGCTCCAACTCGCCTTGTCGGGTGAGGAGCTTGATGCCACCGTTATTTATTATGGAAGTCTTGTGACTGATGCGCAGGAGTTGGCGGTTGTCGACTGGCCGGTGTTGGGTGTCTTTGGTGATCAGGATCAGTCAATTCCTGTTGAACGTGTGCAATCATTTGAGACGGCACTGGACGTGAATGGCACGCCCAATGAGATTTATCTCTATGAAGGCGTGGGACATGCCTTCGCGAATCCATCAGGTGTCAATTATGCGCCGGATGAGACCAAAGATGCATGGGATAAGACGCTTGAATTTTTAGGACGTACCTTGCAGTAAGCATGGAAATTCTTCTCATTACGCTACTCACAATTGTTGCCGCCGCCATCGGAACGATGACGGGATTTGGGACATCAACAATGATGGTTCCTGTCTTGCTCTTGTTCTACCCCTTACCCGAGACGCTCCTGGTGGTGGGGGTTATTCACTGGTTTGGTAATATCTGGAAAATGGTGCTGTTTCGAACTGGGTTTGATGTGCGACTTGCCGCCTTATTCGGTATTCCCGGAATTGTCTTAACGTGGATTGGCGCGCGTTTTGTCTTTGGCGTTGAGGAAGACGTCTTGCTGCGCTTATTGGGAGCATTCTTGCTGGCGTACACCCTCTTTGTGGTGATCTATCCGAAATTTAAACTGCCGACAACGTCACTGAGTGCGATAGCAGGCGGAGCTTTATCAGGTTTTTTCGCTGGATTATTTGGTGTGGGAGGCGCCATCCGTGGTGCTTTATTAGGTGCGTTTAATCTT
>CAYRMM010000048.1:0-6058 GCA_964425425.1 uncultured Gammaproteobacteria bacterium
CGACCTCGCTCCTTTTGCTTTCACTGTCATACGACACTCTCGTGGGTAGAAAATATTCCCATCGTGAGCTATCTCGTACAAAAAGGATTGTGCAAGTCGTGCAAGATGCCGATTGGCGTTGAATATCTGTTGGGCGAAGTGTTGTTTGCGCTCTTGCTCATCGGATTGTTTGTAAAATTTGGACTTACCACACCATTCGTAGTATTTGGTATTGTCTTCGCATTCCTTCATATTTTGTTTTGGTACGATGCACTCTACCAGCTGGTGCCTGATCAGGTGGCAGGTTTAGCAGCCGTCATGGCGCTCATTGCACAATGGTCGGTCGGTGCTGACTGGCGCTCACTTGCAGGGGGTGCGGTGATTGGTGGCGGATTCTTTGCCGCCCAGTACCTATTTTCCCGCGGCCGTTGGATTGGCTGGGGTGATGTGTATCTCGGTGCGTTAGCCGGGCTGCTGGTGGGTGTTGCGGGCGTTGTACTTGCTTTATTTGTGGCGTATCTGCTCGCGGCGATGTACGCCGTGATCATCCTTGCTCTCAAGAAAGTGAATCGTACGGATATGATCGCTTTTGGCCCCTGGATTCTCGTGGGGACGTACATTAGTTTTTTCTGGGGAACGGAATTAATAACGTGGTATTTTTCATTAGCTCTCTAACTTTTTAAATCTGACAGTATGCAAAAAATTATTACAGCTGCAATTCAACAGGGTGCGAGTGACATCTTTCTGATTACAGGAAGTGTGCCGATTGTCCGTGTCGCAGGGGAGCTTCAAGCATTAGGTTCAGCAAAAGTGAGTGACAAGCAGCTGACGCAGTTTTTTACACCAAAGTTATCACCACAACAGAAAAAAGCATATGAGGAGGTGCAGGATGTTGATTTCCGTATGTCGGCAGATGGGCATATTTTGCGCGTGAATATGCATCGGCAACGCAAGGCAACAGCGATTGCGCTTCGCATTATCCCCAAAGATATTCCATCACCTGATGAAATTGGATTGAGTATGGTTATGGAATCATGTATTGAGCAGCCGCATGGGCTCGTGTTGGTGACCGGTCCGGCGGGTTCGGGTAAGTCGACAACAATTGCAGCACTGTTAGAAAAAATGAATCAGACCAAAAAACAGCATATTATTACCGTTGAAGATCCGATTGAGTATGAGTATGAGAATAAGGAAAGTGTTGTTGAGCAGCGGCAAGTAGGGCAGGATACACCTAGTTATGTCAGCGCACTCAAGTATATCTTGCGCCAAAACCCTGACGTTATCATGATTGGTGAGATGCGCGACGCGGAGAGTGTGGCGGCGGTGCTGACGGCCGCGGAAACGGGTCACTTAATCTTCTCAACCTTGCATACGCCCACAGCCGCCGAAACGATTGAGCGTATTATCGACTTGTTTCCCGCTGAGCGTCGGGATCAGGTTTTGGGTCAAGTTGCCAACGTGTTGCGCATGGTGATTTCGCAGCGACTGGTGAAGACGACTGAGGGCGGCTTGGTGGCGGCTCGCGAAGTCTTGATTAACACACCGGCGATTGCCAACTCGATTCGTAACCGTAAAATTTCTCAGATCGTGTCGTCGATGCAAACCAGCCGCAAAGACGGCATGATTACGATGAAGCAGTCACTGGATGAACTGGTTAAAAAAGGTATTATCACCTCACGTGATGCATAGAATTACTGCGCTCATAGGAACACTCGCTCTCTTTAGTGCTTTTTCGTTTGCGCAGGCTGCTGAAGTTGATGGAAGGAGCAAGAACATCTTTTTATACGACACCAACACGAACGGATTCATCGAAACCGTTACCTTTGAAATTGAAAACCCCTCGCTGGAGCGGTGGCAGCTGTCGGGTAGCTTTCCACATGGCTTGAGTGTGCAACAGAATAACACGAATGTTCCTTTTGAGCAGATTACGATCGAAGATCAGGAAGAAAATCCGGTGAAAATTACCATTCGACTGGATGAAGATTTTTTACTTGATGAGGGTGATGGGGTGACAACAAATCCTATCGAACTTGCGTATGACCGCAATGCAGCCGGGAGTGTGAACTCGCCCTCACATGAACTCAATGACATTGATTACGGCGATGTTTCGACCTATGCTGTTGAGCGAGAGAAGGTGGGGCCGTATCTGACCGAGGCGTATTTTGAAGATCGCACCGGAGATGGCCGTATTGATACCGTCGTGACGACCTGGTCTGAGCCGGTGAGTAAGGCCGGCGTGAATGCGCAGCACTGGGAGTTATCAGGTGATATTAGCTTGTCGTACGCGGGTATTGAGTCATTTGCTGGGTATCAAGATACAGTTGAGGTGTATGTCAATTCGAGCGTTGTGGGTACGGGTAGCGAGGTGCCGCTGTATATTCAGTACAAGGCGGCGTTTGACGGTATGCATGACGCGTCAGGCAATCGTGCCATTGAATCTGCGCAGATTGAGATTGAAGATCGTTCGGCGCCGGTCATGACGAGACTTGATGCATTGGACGCGAATGGTGATCGTATCGTGGAGGCGGTACGTCTGACCTATTCGGAGCGTGTGACGGTCAGTGATGGCGGTGCTGACAGCTACTATACCATTACCTCTGGTTCGCAGACGTATGCGCTGGTGAATAGTAATTACTACACGTCAGGAACAGCGCAGACCTTTTTGTTTGATGTTGGTGATGGTATTCGTATTGATCAATCATTCACGATTCGCTATGTGCGTGGGAAGCCGGGAACCATTAAAGATGTCGAGGCAAATGAGATGAAGGGAGGTGCCGCGATCACGTATACACCAGGCACCATGATTACCTCGGCACGCTTGACGCCGACAAGTACGCAAGCAGGTGTTTCTACCAAGTACACTCTGACGTTTGACATGACGCAAACACTTTCGACGGTTGATGAGCTGCGATTGTATCTACCGGTGCAGTTTTCCGCGTTGACGGCGGCAGGATTTGACTGTGAGGGGGTGCTCTCCATTGCATCGAAGTTGGTGCACGGAAATACGGTGATTTTGCAGCGCTTCGCAAATCCGCCGGCATTGGGTAATGATTCATACACCTGTACCTTTTCGATGACCAATCCTGCCGCCGCCGGGACGACGGGCATGATTTCATTTGCGTTAGTGAATGAAGCGGGGGGAGTGCTGGGGGTGAAAGATATCGGCAAGCTGAGCTTTACGCTGGATGGCGCGACACCGGTGCCATCAGAGCCGACGCCTAGTGAGCCAACGACGCCGGATGAGGGGACAGATCAAGGGCCATGGGTGCATCCACAGTATCGTGAGGAAATCTTCACGCGATTTGAACAGTCATATGATGCCGCGTGTGAGTCATTGTACGCGCCACTCATTGATGCGGATAGCGTTGAGTTTGAGGTGACTGTCAGTCCGCTTGAACAAGAATGGATCATTACCTTTATCTGCTATGGTCATTCGGCGCCCACCGTGGCGCTGGGGTCGGGGGAGCGCCGTGCCATGATTCGTGATTATTTTGAGACGGCGTACGCGTCGCAGGTGTACTGGGGTGATATCTATCGCATGTCGATTGGGCAAAAAATTGTACAACGCAATCTTGAAAAAGAGGTAGCTCAGATCGAGCGGGTGATTACGACGTTTGAGATGTTATACAATCGTCGCCCCGTTTTTAGTCTTGATGCAGAAGATGTGAGTTGGAACACGTTGATGTACCGCATTCGGTTTGTACGCGATTTAAACAAAGAACGTCTTGGCATTAGTCGCTTTGAGGCGCAATTTGACCGTTTGCCTACTTCGCCGTATGACTGGGCGTTGGTGCGCGTGTATGGCTATGTGCAGTAACTTGCACGAGGCGCGCGGGTAATGATATACTACTCATTGTAGTGTTTAATTCATAGTTTGTATGTATGACGAAAAGAGATCGTAATCGGTTACTCATGGGCGTGATTGGTGTCGCGCTGGTTGTGTGGGGAGTGTATTCATTTGTCACGCGCCCGGTGTATGATGCTCAAGCCGGTGAGCGACCGTTTAAAGGACGTGAAGATGCGTCAATTGTGATTACCGAGTTTTCTGATTTTGAATGCCCTGCCTGCAAGGCAACCGTGCCGCTGGTGCAGTATCTTGATGAGCAATATGGCGCGAACATCAGAATTAACTACAAGCATTTGCCGTTGCGCGCGATTCACAAAAATGCGTATGACGCAGCGCTTGCGTCTGAGTGCGCCAATGACCAGGGATTGTTTTGGGAGATGCATGATTTGATCTTTGGCTACCAGCCAAACATCGGGAAAGCGCAGCTCAAAAAGATTGCTGCTGACATCGAAGGGATGGATACGACTGCGTTTAACGCCTGTCTTGATGCAGGTGCGCGTAAGGATATCGTGAATGCTGATTTAGCTGAGGCAGCAGGCCTTGGCCTCAACGGGACGCCATCGTTTTTGTATAACGGACAGATTGTGCAAAACCGTGCAGAACTTGAACCGATGATTCGTCGTGATCTTGGGTTGCCACCATTAGAGTGATACCGGTATGACGAAGCTTCGTCACTACTTCTCACGAAAAGAATGGAGCCTTGTGGCGCTCCTTTCTTTTCTTTTTGCCGCGGTGACGTCGGTGGGGTATGTCGTAATGTTGTTGAAACTTCCGACAGGCTATTACACACATGCTTTGTCGAGCACGGGGATGATTGATTTTTTGATTTACTATCAGTATATCGATCAGATTGCGCAAGGGCGTTGGTTGATCTATGATTTTTTTACGCCTGAGTGGCCACAAACGGGCGTATTGAATCCGTGGTGGCTGCTCGTGGGGATGCTTGCACGCGTGACACAGCTTGATGCGGTGGTGGTGTTTCATCTGGTGCGACTCGCGTTGATACTCCCACTTGTTGCGGTAGTCTATGCGTTCTTTCGCGCTCTTATGCGTGAGCAGGGTATGTCGTGGGTGGCGACAGTGCTCGTGCTTTGTGGCGGTGGCGTTGGCGGATGGTTTTCGTGGTTGTTGCGCGAAGAGCAGGGGATGTTGGTAGGGCCGGTGGATCTGTATCAGGCTGAGAGTACATTGTTTGCGAGCGCGGCATTTCGTCCGCACTTTGTCGCCTCTTGGATCTGTATGATTGCGGTGGTGTGGTTGTTGATGAGGTGGCTTGAGACGAGGCGAATTCGCTTGATGATCGCTGCGGCAGTGATCTCGCTCTTTTGGTTTTTCTTTCATCCGTATTATTTGCCATATATGTATCTGCTCGTAGGAGTAAGTGTATGCTGGGGAGTTATGAGAAAGGATATTTTGTTGCCGGATGTGTTTCGAGGGCTGGGGACGTATGTCATCTTGACGTTGCCAGCATTGCTGTATGCGAGTTACCTGACGTTTGGCGATCCGCTGATTTCGTTGCGCAATGCGCAGAATGTGACACTCAATCCATCGCCGATGTACGTGCTTTTAGGTTTTGGTGGATTTATTGTTTTCGCGATACCTGCAGTCATTCGTGTGTTTCGCGCCACCCAGCGCACTGTTATTGAAATGGTGATGTTGGCGTGGGTAGTGTTGGTGCCGTTGTTGATGTATCTACCGCTCCAGTTCCAGTCACGGTTTAATCAAGGCTGGCTGATTCCGTTGGCATACTTTACGGTGAGAACGGTGGGTGAGTGGCGATGGGTGCGTACACCCAAGGGGATTGTCATCGGAACTTTGTCCGCGGTGCTGATATTTGCAAGCGCGCCACTTGCGTTGATGATCAAAGATGTCTCATTGTTTCGTGAAGAGATTATCGTGAATCCGGAAGTTTCTGTTTTTTATCATGAACCTGACTTTGAAAAAATGATGCAGTATCTGCGGGATGAGACTCCCGTTGATGCGTTGATTATCGCGCCACCACGGCTTGCCTCGTATATTCCGGCATTTGCCGGTCGTCGCAGCGGCTGTTGTTCGGAGCATGAGACGATTCAGTATGCACTGCGGCGGCAAGCATTAGAAAGTTTTTTTACTGACCCTGCATTTGATCGGGGCAATTTTATACGTCAATGGAATCCGCAGTATATTCTTGATGATGGGCGAGGCATTGAATTTTCTGATTATCAGTTAGAATTTGAGGTGGGGGAGTATCGG